>NZ_JBEXCW010000037.1:0-77063 GCF_040605435.1 Streptomyces sp. NPDC005574 | reverse complement strand
ACCGGCGGCCTGGGCTCGCGCCTCACCAGCCACCCCGGCTTCAACAAGATCAGCTTCACCGGATCCACCCAGACCGGACGCACCGTCATGGCCCCCGCCGCCTCGGCCCCCTCACTGAGCCCGGCCACCCGCCCGGCGCCCCGCCCCGCCGCCGCGCCCCGCACCTCGTCCACCGACGACTTCAGCGACATCGAGGCCATCCTCAAGAAGCACGGCATCTGACGACCGCCCGAAGAGCGGAAACGACACAGCGGGTCGGCGCGCGTCCCTGAACGATCACGACCCGGACCCAAAGTCACGGAATACAGCGATCACCCGTACCTCCCTGGCGTGTAGATCGCGCGGAGGGTGCCGACTACGTCATCATCGCGGCGAGATGCTGGACACGACACAGAGCGACGCCGCGCCACCTCAGGACGAGCCGCGCGGGTGCCTCTTCGCCCTTTCCCAGCCACCGCTGATGATCTTCCTTGCGGTGATCGGGTGTCTGCTGCTCATGGCTGCGCTGCACGACCTGCTGATGCTGTGAGCCCTGCCCGTGGTTCCCGGCGTCACCCGCCGGGGGCCACGACCTCATCCACTTCTCCGCCCGGGCTCAGCCCGCGGCCTCCTTGCGCCGGGCCCGGTACGCGGCCACATGCAGCCGGTTTCCGCAGGTACGGCTGTCGCAGTAGCGCCGCGAGCGGTTGCGGGACAGGTCGACGAAGGCGCGCCGGCAGTCGGGCGCCTCGCAGCGTCGCAGCCGCTCCTGCTCGCCGGCCACGACGAAGAACGCCAGCGCCATTCCGCAGTCGGCCGCCAGATGGTCGGCGACCGAGGCGCCGGGCGCGAAGTAGTGCACGTGCCAGTCGTAGCCGTCGTGGTTGGTGAGCCGGGGGGTGGTGCCCGCGGCGGCGACCAGTTCGTTGATCAGTACGGCCGCCGCCCGGGCGTCGGGGGCCGCGAAGACTCCGGCGAACCGGCCGCGGATCTTGCGCACCGCGGACAGGTCGAACTCCGAGAGCACCGTGACATCGCTGATCTCGTGGTTGCGGACGAAGTCCGCGAGGGCGGCGACGTCCGGCAACGCCTCCGGCACCGCGTCGTCCTCCGGCGCGGTGTTCACCAGATCCACCACGGTGTCGAGGGCGCACCGGGTGTCGTGGGTGATCAGCACGTTTCGCTCCCTGGCCTGGGGGACGGGCGGGCGCCCGCCGATGCTGGCCGATCGTAGTGGCTTTGGGCCCACCGACAACCGGCCCGCCCGCACAGCCACGTACGTCTGCCTTGACAACGCCGCCCACGCACCGGGGGTTCCCGCGCCGGCCGCGGGAGGGCCCGGGCTCCGGAGGCCGGGAAGCCCGGAGCCCGGGGCAACCACTTTCTCGAGGTGAGCAGCCACGTGGGCCACGGCGGCGGCCCACGCCGCGGCCCCGAACGCGGCCGGCGCCGCCCCGTGGAGTGGTTCCACGGTGACGGCGCCGGGCGCGTGCCCTATGCGGTTGTCTGGGCCCGAGCCGTCTCCCCGAGTGGACGGCGCCGGGCGGCTCTGTGGCGGCCTCGCCTAACTCTCCGCCAGGATGTGTGAGAGTTCCTGATCCAGATCGAAGTGCCGGTGTTCCGTGCCGGGCGGCACGGCCGCGTCCGTCCGCTTCAGGAAGGACTCCAGCGCTCGCGCCGGGGCTTCGAGCAGGGCTTCGCCCTCAGGAGAGCTCAGGGCGATGCATACGACGCCCTGGCCATGACTGCGCGACGGCCAGACACGGACGTCGCCGGTACCGGTGGGCCGGTGGAGGCCCTCGGCCAGGAGGTCGCGGGCGAACACCCACTCGACGGTCTCCTCGGCTCCGGTGTGGAAGGTGGCGTGCACGGCGTAGGGGTCGGCCGTGTCGTACCGCAGGCCTGCGGGGACAGGCAGGGAGGACTCGCTCGACACAACGAGGCGCAGGTGCAGCTCGCAGCTGACCGTGGTGTTCATAAGCGCCAGGGCCTTTCGCTCAGTGTGCGCTCGGGGATTCGCACGTCGGCGAAATCGACATGCCACCTACGGTGCCGTTGTAAACCCCTCTGGGTGTTTTGCGTGCGATTACGTAACTCTTCCGGCCGAGGGTGCGTTTGGACGGTACGGCCATTCCGGTGACCGGTTTCCGTCCGGTAGGGTCTGCCCGTATGAATACGGGGAGTGACGATCCGGGCGAGGCTGCCGTGGTGTCGGAGGAGACGAAGTCGGACGGCGCGAGGGACGAGCAGGGGCTCGGCTCCAAGGCGCCGGAGTTCATCAAGGCGCGCCGGATGCTGCACCTCAGCTGGCAGGTCGGCGTCTTCGTCATCGGGCTCGCGGTGGTGGCCGCCGGCATCGTGATGCTGCCGCTGCCCGGACCGGGCTGGGTGGTGATCTTCGGCGGCATGGCGATCTGGGCGACCGAGTTCGTCTGGGCCCAGCTGGTGCTGCGCTGGACCAAGCGCAAGGTCACCGAGGCGGCGCAGCGCGCGCTCGATCCCAGCGTGCGCCGGCGCAACATCGTCCTGACGGTGGTCGGCCTGGTGATCGTGGCCGTGCTCGTCGGGATCTACGTGTGGAAGTTCGGCTTCGAGATGCCCTGGAAGATCAAGGACCAGTGATCCGCGGCAGGCGGACCGGTGACCCGCGCGGCGCCGCCGGGACCGGTCGTCGCCGGTCACGGGCATCCGCTGACATGGGGTAATGTTCTCCCTGCGTCCGGGCGATTAGCTCAGTGGAAGAGCGCTTCGTTCACACCGAAGAGGTCACTGGTTCGAACCCAGTATCGCCCACCCCGACACGACGGCCCGTCTGCCACAGAGCAGGCGGGCCGTCGTCGTGTGTACGGACCGTGTCCGCCGCGGTGACCGTCCCGGTGGTCTCCTCCCGGGGGGTGCGGCGGCGAGATCACGGCCCGGACGGCGCCGGAGTGCGGCCCCGTGTCCGGCCGCACGATCCACGTCCCTGTGTCCTCGGTGGCGGAGGCGGGTCCTCGGCGGCCGAAGTTTTTCGGTCGAGCGGTCGACCCCGTCCGGCAACCGCTTTCCCTCCCTGTGGTCCGGTCGAGGGCTGTCACCTGCGGTGTCGCACCCGGCGCCGTCCGGCGTGGCCCACGACATCCCGCCAACGCGCCCTGAGGGGCCGTAAGAAATTCCTGTCCGAATCATTGACGCACTCCGGGCCCCTCCGTAACTTGTGCCAGCAAGCGCTTACTTGAAACGATTCATGCAGGCGGCAACGACGCTGCGGGGAGGGTCCGACTGTGGGAACCAGCAGGAATGTTGAGAGGCGTACGATCTTGAAGGCGGCCGGGGCGACGGCGGCCACACTGGGGCTGGCGGCGACCACCGGCTGCGGCGGCGACAGCGGTACGTCGGCCGACGGAACGGTGACGATCCGTTACTCCTGGTGGGGTGCCGACGAACGGGCCAAGAAGATCAACCAGTCCATCGCGCTCTTCGAGAAGAAGTATCCGAAGATCAAGGTGAAGACGGACTTCCAGGACTACGTCTCCTTTTGGGAGAAGTTCCAGACGCAGGCCGCGGGCGGAAATCCACCGGACGTATTCCAGAACGCCGTGGGATTTCTTCGGAAGTACGACAAGCGAGGCATCCTGCTGGACCTCAAGTCCCAGATCGACGCCGGGAATCTGAGCCTGGACCACTTCCGCGAGGGGGTCACCACGGTCGGCGAGGTCGACGGCAAGCAGCTGGGCGTCCCCGTCGGTTCGAACACCATGGCGCTGGTCATCGACAAGAAGGCGTTCGCGAAGGCCGGGGTCGACCCGAAGGCGGGCTGGACCTGGGACGACTACTTCAAGGCCCTCAAGACGATCCACGACAGGACCGGCGTCCCGGGGGACACGGGTTACTTCAGCATCATGTACCTCTACGACCTCTACCTCCGCCAGAACGGCAAGGCGTTCTTCGACAAGGACGGACTCGGGTTCGACCAGGCCGACCTGACGGAGTGGTGGACGGACGCGTACAACCGGGTGAAGGCCGGGATCATCACCTCCCCGAAGACCGTCGAGCAGGACAAGCCCAAGTCGTCGGTGACCGCCGCGCACGGCGCCTCCGAGTTCACCTGGGACAACTTCACGGTCCGCTACTCGGCGGAGGGCGACAGCACCTACGGTCTCGCCCCGATCCCCACGACGGACGGCAAGAACACCGGCCAGTACCTCGCCTCCCTGATGCTCAGCGGCTCGGCCCGCACCCGGCACCCCAAGGAAGTCGCCCAGTTCATCGACTTCATGGTCCACGACCCCGAGGTCGGGAAGATCATGGGCTACGACCGCGGCATCCTCGCCAGCACCGAGCAGTACGAGGCGTACAAGCCGACCGACGAGGTGGGCAAGGAGATCGCGCGGTACGAGGACGACACCGCCAAGGCGGGCGTCCTGGGCACGATCACCCCGCACCCGTCCGGCGCCGACACGGTCGAGGCCGCCTTCCTGCGCATCGGAGGCGACATGGCCCAGGGCAAGACCAAGGTCTCCGACGCGGTGAAGCAGTTCTTCTCCGAGTCCGAGGCCGCCTTCCAAGCCTGATGGGAACACCCGTGACGCTCGTCAAGGACTCTCCGCCCGACATCCGGAAGGTCCGTCCCGCCGCCCCCGCCGTCAAGCGGCGGGGGCGGCGGGAGAACCTCGCCGGCTATCTGTTCATGTCTCCCTGGATCGCGGGCTTCCTGCTGCTGACCGCGGGCCCCATGGTCGCCTCGCTCTACTTCGCCTTCACCGACTACAACCTCTTCGACTCCCCGAAGTGGATCGGGTTCGGCAACTTCACCAAGATGTTCGACGACCCCCGGTGGCAGCGGTCGGTCGAGGTGACGGCCAAGTACGTCGTCATCGGCACCCCGTTGAAGCTGCTGCTCGCGCTCGGGGTCGCCCTGCTGCTCGCGCAGAGCCGGCGCGGCCAGGCGTTCTACCGGGCCGCGTTCTACGCCCCCTCGCTGATCGGCGCGAGCGTCTCCGTCGGCTTCGTGTGGCGCGCGCTGTTCTCGGACGACGCCGTCGTGGACCGTACGCAGTCCTTCCTCGGCTTCGACGTCGGCGGCTGGGTCGGCAACCCGGACTGGATCCTCTACAGCCTGGTCGCGCTGACGGTCTGGCAGTTCGGCGCCCCGATGGTGATCTTCCTCGCGGGGCTGAAACAGGTGCCCAGGGAGCTGTACGAGGCGGCCGCGATGGACGGCGCCGGACCCTTCCGGCGGTTCTGGAGCATCACCCTCCCGATGATTTCCCCGGTCCTCTTCTTCAACGTGCTGCTGGAGACCATCCACTCGTTCCAAATCTTCGGCTCCGCCTACGTCGTCTCCAACGGCTACTGCGGACCGGCCGACGCCACCCTCGTCTACACCTGTTACCTCTACCAGCAGGGCTTCAAGAACGCCCAGATGGGCTTCGCCTCCGCCATGGCCTGGATGCTGCTGCTCGCCGTGGCGCTGGTGACGGCGGTCCTGTTCTGGTCGCAGAAGAAGTGGGTGCACTACGAGGAGGCCGCCCGATGAGCACCGTCACCTCCGAGACCACCACCTCCGGTCCGCCCCCCACCACCGACGCGTCCGGCCTCGCCCGCAGGCGCTCCGGCTCGCTCGTCTGGCACGTCGGCGCCCTGCTGGTCCTCGCGGTCGTCCTCTACCCGGTCCTGTGGGTCGTCGGCGCCTCGTTCAAGCCCAGCAAGGACATCGTCAACAGCCTGGAGCTGTTCCCGGCCAGCCCCGTCCTCAGCAACTTCAGGGGCCTGGCCGACGGCATCGCGGACATCTCGATCCTGACGTTCTTCCAGAACTCCCTGTTCTACGCGCTCGGAGCCGTCGCCGGCATCCTCATCTCCTGCTCGCTGACCGCGTACGCCTTCGCCCGGATCAGGTTCGCCGGGCGGAACCTGATGTTCGCGCTGATGATCGGCACACTGCTGCTGCCGTACCACGTGCTGCTCATCCCGCAGTACGTGATGTTCCAGAAGATGGAACTGATCAACACCTATGTGCCGCTGCTCCTCGGCAAGTACCTGGCGACGGAGGCCTTCTTCGTCTTCCTCATGGTGCAGTTCATGCGCAACCTGCCCCGGGAACTCGACGAGGCCGCGCGGATCGACGGCTGCGGGCATCTGAGGATCTACTGGTCGATCGTGCTGCCGCTGTGCAGGCCCGCGCTCATCACCAGTGCGATCTTCACCTTCATCAACGCCTGGAACGACTTCATGGGCCCGCTGATCTACCTCAACGAGCCCGGCAAGTACACCGTCTCCCTCGGCATGATGATGTTCCGCGACTCCGACGGCGTCGCCGCCAACTACGGCGGACTGATCGCCATGTCCCTGGTCGCGCTGCTGCCCGTCCTGCTGTTCTTCCTCGCCTTCCAGCGCTACCTCATCGACGGCATGGCGACGTCCGGCCTGAAGGGCTGATCCGGCATGGCCACAGCACGCGCGAGAGCCCGCGCCGACGCCCGCGCGGCGCGCGGGGAGTCCGTTCTCGCCGGACGGTTCGCCCTGTTCGCCGAGTGTCTGCTCACCGGGGTGTGGATCGCGGTGGCCTCGGCCGGGGTGGTCACCTACCCGGCCGCGTTCGCCGCGGGCGCCCGGCACCTGCGCCGCCGCGCGACCCACCAGGCCGGCGGCGTGTGCGAGTTCGTCGCCGACTTCCGGGCGGCGCTGCCCGGTGGATGGCTCGCCGGGCTCGCCGGCTGGGCCGCGGTGGCCGTGGCCTGGGTCGACGTCCAGGCCGCGCGGGCCGGCCTGCCCGGTGGGGCGCTGGTGGGGGCAGCCGGCCTCTTCGCGCTGATCGGCCTGGCCGTCGCCGGGCTGCGCGCGGCCGCCGTGTGGACGCCGGGTGCGGCCTGGCGCTCACTGCTGGCGGGCGCGGGCCGGCGGACCGTGCTCGACCCGGCCGGTTCCTTCCTGCTCGTCGGCGGCCTGGCCGTCGTCGCCTGCTCCGCCTGGTTCCTCGCGCCGCTCGCGGTTCCCGTCCTGGGCGCCGTCGCGGCGGCGGCCGTGGCCGTCGAGGAGCGCCACCGGCGCCGCTGACGGGCGGTGCCCTCGCGGCGGCCCGGTGATCCCCGGGCGCCGCACCTGTGTCTGTCATGCCCCTGACTACTCGGGGAGCGCCTTCCCCGGACCACCCGCATCCCGCACCCCGCACCCCGCACGGAAGGAAAGACCATGTCCCCCATTCCCCGCAGGTCCCTCCTCAAGGCGGCCGCCGTCGCCGGAGCCGCCGCGCGGTTCAGCTGGGCGCTCGGAGCCGGCGACGCCCAGGCCGCGCCCGTGGCCGCGGCCGCCGACACCGATCCCGTGCCCCTGGACTGGCTGGAGGAGGGCGGCCTCGGCGCCGCCCCCGGCTCCACCGTCGGCGTCCCCTGGCCGAAGGGCACCTACCAGGCGGACCAGGCGTTCGCCGTGACGGACGCGGACGGCGCAGCCGTGCCCGTGCAGACCTGGCCGCTCGCCCACTGGCCGGACGGCTCCCTCAAGTGGACGGCCCACGCCGTCAGTTCGGGCAGCGGCAAGCTCAGTCTCGCCGCCGGCGAGCCGGCCGTACCGGAGAAGAAGGTCGGCGTCGTGCGGCGCGGCGGGACCGTCGAGGTGTCCACCGGCGTCATCACCGCGAGCATCGCCACCTCGGGCGCCACGCTCATCAGGTCGGTGACCCGGGGGTCCACGGAGATCGCCCGGAACGGCCGTCTCGTGCTGATCCGCCAGCCGGAGATCGAGGACGAGGACCAGGGCGCGGTGAAGACCGAACGCTTCGAGGGTGCCGTCTCCGAGGTCACCGTCGAGCAGCGGGGCCCGGTCCGCGCGGTCGTCCGCATCGACGGCAAACATCGCAAGGGAAACCGGAGTTGGCTGCCGTTCTCCATCCGCCTGTACTTCTACGCGGGCGCCGACTCCTTCCGCATGGTGCACACCGTCACCTACGACGGCACCCAGGAGCCCGGGAAGAGCAGCGGCGACTTCATCCGTGGCCTCGGCGTGCGCTTCACGGTGCCCATGCGGGACGCGGCCTACGACCGGCACGTCCGCATCGGCGGCGAGGGGACCGGTCTGCTGCGGGAAGCGGTCAAGGGCATCACCGGTCTGCGCCGCGACCCCGGTGCGGCCGTGCAGGCGGCCCAGTACGCCGGCCAGAAGCTGCCCGACCCGGCCACCTGGGACCAGCGGGTGACGACCAGGCTCCAGTACATCCCCGAGTGGGGCGACTACACCCTCGCGCAGCTCTCCGCCGACGGCTTCACCCTGCGCAAACGCACCAAGAAGGGCCACGGCTGGATCGGCGCCGGTGGTGGCGGACGGGCCTCCGGCTTCGGGTACGTGGGCGGCGCGAGCGGCGGACTCTCCTTCGGGCTGCGGGACTTCTGGGAGAGGTTCCCCGCCCAGCTCGACATCCGCGACGCCCAGACCGACGAGGCCGAGGTCACCCTCTGGCTCTGGTCCCCCGAGGCACAGCCCATGGACCTGCGGTTCTACCACGACGGCATGGGCCAGGACACGTACGCCGAACAGCTCGAAGGTCTCAACATCACCTACGAGGACTACGAGCCGGAGTTCGGCACGCCCTACGGCATCGCCCGCACCTCCGAACTCCTCTTCTGGGCCAACGAGTCCACCCCGAGCGCCGAGACGCTCGCCCAACAGGTCAGCGCCGTCCGGGTGCTGCCGCAGCTCGCCGCCCCGCCCCGGCAGCTGATCAGGGCCAGGGTCCTCGGCCCCGGCCTCTACTCCGAGCCCGACCGCTCCACACCCGCCAAGGCGAGGATCGAGGACCACCTCGACTTCCTCTTCACCTACTACAAGGACCAGGTGGAGCAACGCCGTTGGTACGGCTTCTGGGACCACGGCGACATCATGCACACCTACGACACGGTCCGGCACCAGTGGCGTTACGACATCGGCGGCTACGCCTGGGACAACTCCGAACTGTCGCCCGACCTGTGGCTCTGGCTCGCGTACCTGAGAAGCGGCCGCGCCGACATCTTCCGCTTCGCCGAGTCCATGACCCGGCACACCGGCGAGGTCGACGTGTACCACCTCGGCAAGTGGGCGGGGCTCGGCACCCGGCACGGCGTCCAGCACTACGCCGACAGCGCCAAGCAGCAGCGCATCGCCAACACCACCTACCGGCGCTACTACTACTTCCTCACCGGTGACGAACGCGTCGGCGACCTCATGCACGCCAACGTCGACTCCGACGAGACCTTCCTCGTCCTCGACCCGATCCGCAAGATCCGCACCGAGCCGTACACACCCGACCGGCACGCCCTGTCGGTCGGCTTCGGCACCGACTGGAGCGGCCTGGTGTCGGCCTGGCTGACCGAGTGGGAGCGCCGCGGCCCCAAGTGGGAGAAGGCGAAGGCGCGGGTCCTGTCGACCATGGAGACCATCGCCGCCCAGCCCAACGGGTTCGTCCAGGGCAGCGGGCTGTACGACCTGGACACCGGGAAGTTCGCCGTGGCGGCGGCGCCCGTGGTCAGCGTCTCGCACCTCTCCGCCGTCTTCGGCCTCAACGAACTGTGCGCCGAACTCATCGACCTCGTCGACATGCCGGCGTTCGAGGTGGCCTACTTCGACTACTGCCGCTACTTCAACGCGACCAAGGCGGAGCAGGCGGCGCGCTACGGCTCCCACTTCGGCAGCCTGCTGCTCTTCCAGGGCCACTCCCGCCTCGACGCCTACGCCGCCGTACGGACCGGCGACGACAAGCTCGCCAAGCGGGCCTGGGAGAAGTTCTACGGCTCCGACGGCTACCAGGAGTCGGCGCCGTGGAAGACGGAGAAGCTGAGCGGCCCCACCACCCTGGTGCCGGGCAGCGAGGCCGCCTGGGTGTCCACCAACGACACCGCGCTCTACGGCCTCGCCGCCATCGAGAACCTCGCCCTGCTCGGCGACAGGATGCCGTAGCGGCGGGCCAGGGCGCTCGTCGGGGGCAGGCCGGGCTCGCGATCCAGCGTGAGCCGAACGAAGGCCCTGGGGCGTCTCGTCCGGATCAGGCCGGGCTCGCGGGCCCGCCTGATCCGAACGAAGGGTTCAGTTCATCCGCCCCAGCACCTCCCGCACCCGCCGGACGTCCCGCAGCCGCTGCTCGTACGTCGCCCCGAGGGCGAGCAGCAGCAGTCCGGCGAGGGCGGGCGGCACCCAGCGGGGGAGCGCGTCGGTCATCTGCACGAGATACGGGGCGAGTTCGTGCAGCGCGTCCAGGGCCAGGACCGAGCCGCCGAGGCCGAGTGGCGCCTGCAGCCGGTGCCGGGCGCCGAGCAGAGTGACCAGCAGGGCCGCCGCGCCCAGCAGTAGCGGGCGGATCCAGTGCGGGTCACCCCAGGCCGCGAGGAGGCTCGGCAGCAGACCGGCGGCGAGGCCGGGACCGTACGCCGTCCAGGACGACGCCCGCGGGTCGCGGCCGCGGCGCAGGGCGCCGACCAGCAGCGCGGGCGCCGCCACCGGCAGCGTGTACGCCTCCGGCGTCCCGACGCCCCAGGCCGCCAGCCGCACCCAGGCGGCCAGCACGAAGAGGACGGCGGCCGCGTGAGCGGCCGGGCGGCGGTCGGGACGGACGGCCGTGCCAGCGGCGATCACCGCGCACAGCCCCAGGACCAGGGCGAGCAGGGGCGGGTGGGCGAGGGCCAGGCCGACGGCGACGAGGGCCGCCGCCGCTCCGGTCGCCTCGACCGTGATCCTGACGGTCAGGTCGGCGACGCGCGGCGCGAGCAGCGCCGCGGCGGCGGGCACCGCGAGCACGAACAGCGCGGTGTGCTGCGGCGGGAGGCCGAGGGAGGCGCCCGTCGCGCAGGCGAACCCGGTGGCGTACACGAGGGACACGGGTGCCGAGAGCGGGGCGAGGCGCCCGCGCCACGCGGCCACCGCGAACAGGACCGTCAGCGAGCCGAGCACCAGAAGGGTGCCGGACTCGGTGGTCAGGGAGAGCAGGGCCAGGCCGGCGGAGGTGAGCACGGCGAGCCCGGTGGACACCGGCGTGACGAACCCGAGGAGCGCCACCGTGAGGAGCCCCTGCGCCAACAGGCCGGCCGCATACGGCAGTTCCAGGGTCGCGGGGAGGACCAGCAGTGCGGCCCAGACGAGGACGAGCGCCGCCGTCAGTGCCTGCGGGCGCCGTTGCGCGCCGCGCACCAGCAGGGCGAGCAGGAGGGCCACCGTGAGGAGGACCAGCGGCGCCGTGGCCGAGTGCGACGGCCACAGCCCGCCGGCCGTCACCGCGGCCCGCGCGTCGGCGGGAGCGCCGGACCACACGCGCGCCACGCCCGTGGCCGGCCCCAGCAGGGCGACCGCCACGACGGGCAGCGTCCACAGCACCGCGCACCCCTGCACCGCCGCCGAGGCCAGGGCGACGCCCCGCCGGACCGGCTCGGGCAGCGGGTCCCGCACGGCGACGAGCAGGGCGATCCCGCAGGCCAGCGTCGCGAGCACCGTCCACTCGCCGGGCAGCAGGGTGCGCAGCACGCCCCCGGCGCCGGCGGCCAGGAGCAGTGCGCCGGCCACCGCCGTGCCCGTCGACAGGTCCGGGCGGGGAGCGAACCAGGCGGCGCCGAAGGCGATCGCCGCCGCGAGGACGAAGAGTGCGGCCGCGAGGACGGCGGCGCCGGGTCCGGCCGCGTCCAGGGCGAGCAGCCCGGTCACCAGGACGCCCCAGCCGCCGGTGCCGAACGCGCCGACGGTGGCGACGGTCCGCAGGGGCCGCCCGGACACCCGCAGCGCGACCACCGTGTCGAACGCGGCCGTCAGCAGCACCGCGGCCGTGACCGTGCGCGCACCGCCCCCGGCGGCCACCGCCCAGAGCGCCGACGGGAGTTGCGCGCACACCACGGCGGCCGGCAGCGGCAGCCGCAGCGCGGCCGGGCCCGGCCGGGCGGCGAGGGCCACGCCGTACGCCGTCCAGACCGCGGCCAGCAGGGTCGAGGCGGCGGCCGCGTACGTGACGCCGTCCGCCGCCCGGAACACGGCCTCGTGCAGCGCGTACGCGTCCAGCACCGTCAGGGTCAGCCCGAGGCCCGCGACCGACTCGGCGGTGGACCGCAGCCCCCGGCGCAGCAGCGCCACGGGCGCGCCGAGCGTCGCCAACGTCACCGCGCCGAGCACCGCGGCCCGGCCGGTGATCCCCAGGTGCCCCCAGCTGACCAGGGTGAACACCATCGCCGCCACGGTCAGCAGGACCCCGCCCAGCAGCAACAGGACGTTCTGCACGCCCGGCGCGGTGGTCTCCGGACGGGGCGCCCCCGCGGGCGCCGGCCTGGTCGGCCGCACCGGTTGGAGCGAGGTCAGCAGCCAGGCGCGGCGGGCCAGCAACTGGGCCCGACGTGCGTCCAGTTGCCGCAGTTCAGCGTCGAGGAACCGCAACTCCTCGGCCGGGGGCGGAATATGCGTCATGCCGGCAGCGTGGCCCACGTCACGTCGTAGGACATGAGTGCGCGTACTCAGGCCGTACTCAACCGGCCCGGATGCCGTGATGCACGCCCGTGCCGGGGCACACTCGGCACATGGACCGGACCCGTTACCGCTTCCGCAGCCTGTGGACCCTGCCCGCGCCGCCCGCCGCCGTGTACGCGGCGCTGGAGCGGGCCGAGGACTACCCCCGCTGGTGGCCCCAGGTGCGCGAGGTGCGCCGCATCGACGACACCGCGGGCGTCGTCCGCATCCGCTCCTTCATCCCCTACGACCTCACCTTCACCGCCCGCGAGGCGCGCCGCGACCCCGCCGCCGGGGTCCTGGAGATCGCCATGTCCGGTGACCTCGACGGCTGGGCGCGCTGGACGGTCGTGCCGCACGGCACCGGCAGCCTCGCCCGCTACGAGCAGGAGGTCGAGGTCCACAAGCCGTTGCTGAGGCGGTTCGCGACCGTGGGCCGGCCGTTCTTCCGCGCCAACCACTGGCTGATGATGCGGGCCGGGCGGCGCGGACTGGCGGCCCGGCTGGAGGACGGGCGAGGAGCGGTTTGAAGGAAGGCCGCGGGGACCTGTATTGTTCACTGCGTTCCCGGGCGATTAGCTCAGTGGGAGAGCGCTTCGTTCACACCGAAGAGGTCACTGGTTCGAACCCAGTATCGCCCACCGGGAAAGGCCGGTCCGCAGCAGCGGACCGGCTTTTTCGCGCCGCCTCGCGGCCGCGACGTCCGCGCGGTTACGCGGCCGCCGCGGGCAGCTCCGGGCGCAGCGGCCACGCCGTGTCCACCACCTCGTCGGTGCCGCTGCGCGCGAACCACGCCTGCAGGCCGCGCGCCTGCGCCGCGTGCCACACCTGCTGGAGTGTGTGCAGTTCGGCCGGCGACAGCCGCTCCAGCCGGGCCGCGAACCGGCGCCCCACCGCCCGTACGAGGTCGAGCGAGGCCAGCGCGTCGGCCCCCGCGTCGTGCGCGCCGTCCAGGACGACGCCGTAGTGCTCGCACAGGTCGGTCAGGGTGCGGCGGCCCTTGCGATAGCGGTCCAGGTGCTTGTCCAGGACCCGCGGATCGAGCACCCGCAGCGACGACGCCTCGAACCAGTGGTCCAGGGACGAGGCGCGATGGCGGCGCAACTCCCGGTCCAGCAGCGTCAGATCGAACGGCGCGTTCATCACCACCAGCGGACGGCCCGCCGCGGCCTGGTCCGCCAGCTCCCGGGCTATCTCGAACATCACCGGCGCGGGCCAGCGGCCGTTGCGCTGGAGGTGCTCCTCCGTCAGGCCGTGCACCGCCGTCGCCTCGGCGGGCACCGGCACACCGGGGTTCACCAGCCACCGGCTGATCCGCGGCCGCGTGCCCGGGGCGTCCTGGACGACGACGGCGGCCGACACGATCCGGTCGGTCTCGACGTCGACGCCCGTGGTCTCCGTGTCGAAGGCGGCCAGAGGGCCTTCATACCAGCACGTCATCACCATGCAACTCCTCGTTCACCCACGGCAGCTGACGTTCCGTCTTCTGCCCGTTTGGTGATACCCGGGCTGTTTGCGCCGTACGCCGGAAGGACACAACAGAAGTACGGGTCTTTGCAGTTCAGCGGCTCATTACAAGGATTCACACAGCGGGAAAGGCTGTTGGTCATGGCGATAACGCAGCCCGAGCGGGGCGGGCTGCTGCCCGAACGGACGGCACCCCAGCGCGGCTCACTCGCCACCACCGCCTGCATGGAGACACTCCAGGTCGGCTATCTGCACGCGGTCGCGGCCGCCGCGGGTTGCTCGCTGTCCCAGCCCTTCCCGGACAACGGCATCGACTGGCACGTCAGTCACGGCTCCCCGGGCCACACCGTCGACGACGAGGTGACCATCAAGGTGCAGCTCAAGTGCACCTACCAGATCGCGCCGAACCCCCCGGGCCGGTTCTTCTCCTTCACGCTCGACAACGCCCACCTGGCGAAGCTCGCCCGCACCCCGGTCTCGGTGCACAAGATCCTCGTCGTGATGCTCGTCCCGCGGTCCCAGGACGACTGGCTGCGCGCCAGCCACGACCGGCTCGACCTGCGCCACTGCTGCTACTGGATCAACCTCGCCGGCCACCCGGTCACCGGCCGGAACCGGACCACCGTGCGTATACCGACCTCGCGCGTCTTCGACGACCGCGCCCTGTGCGAGATCATGACGCGGGTCGGGACGGGAGGCAGACCGTGACCCACCGACCACTGCACGAGCCGCTGCGGGCCGTCCGGCCGCACCCCGACGAGGCCGCCTGGGACCGTCCCCCCGAGCCCGGCCGGGTCGACCCCGCCGTCCTCGGCGCCCTGCTGCGGCGGCACGGCTGGCAGCGCCGCGGGGGAGCCGCCGGACGCTACGGCCGCTGGACCCCGCCCGGCCCCGGCGGCGGCACGACCAGCCTGCTCGTGCCCGAGAGCCGCGCCTTCCCCGACAGCGACGACCTGCTCGGCGAGGCACTGGTCGCCCTCGCCCGCAGCGGCACGCCCTCCGCCCGCGAGGTGCTCATCGGGCTCGCCGTGCCCAGCGACGAGATCCGCTGGTGGCGGGACGTACCGGCGGGACCGGCCCCCGCCGCGCCCTGGACGGTCGAGGAACAACTGCGCTCGGCCGCCCGGCAGACCCTGCTGGCCGCCGCGCTCGCCACCCGCGCCCGGGCCGGCTACCACGGCGCCCGGCACCGCGGAGCAGCCGCCGCGTCCCTGGAGAGCGTGCTGGTCGGGGCCTCGGCCGGCGGCCACGGCCTGACCGCGTTCGTGCCCGTCGCCTCCGCACGGGCACTCGCCGTCCGCCTCCACCAGGCCCTGCACGCAGCCCGCGAGGCCGTCGACTACCAGCGGGCCACCGGCGGCATGGACGCCTTCGACGGGGCGGTCGCGGCAGGCGTCAGCCGGGAACTCACCGAGGCCCTCGTCACCCTGGTCCGGGGCACCGAAGGCGCCCGGATCGCCGTCGCGTGGGCGCCGTCCGCGGGCGTCCCCGACGACTGCGCCGCCGCCGGACCCGTCGAGTTCTCGCCCGGCGACCTGCCGGCGCTGCGCGCGGCCGGCGCCCGCTACCTGCGCGAGGAACCCTCCGTGTCCGTGCGGATCACCGGCGCGGTGGTCCGGATGCGCAGGTCGGGGCCGCGCGGCGACGGTGTGGTACGGCTGCGGGTGCTGGCCGGCGCCGAGGTGCCGCACGTGCGGCTCACGCTGGACGAGGAGTCGTACCGCATAGCCGGCCATGCCCACCTCGTCGGGCTGCCGGTACGGGTGCACGGCCGGCTGGAGAGCCGGGGCGGCTTCCGGCGGCTCACCGGAGCCTCCGGCGTCGTGCCCGTGCAGGTGGACGAGGCCGAGCGGGACCGCCTGATGAAGTCGCTCCAGGAGAACCTGGACTTCTTCGAGGAGGCCTGCGGCGGGGAATGATTTCGCGGTGGGCCGCCCCGGGTCGGTACGATCCGGTATTGCGTGCGCTCTCGGTACGGCGCCGCGCCCACCCTGCAGTCAGGAGAGACCGGTGTCAGACGTCCGTGTGATCATCCAACGCGATTCCGAGCGGGAAGAGCGCACGGTGACGACGGGCACCACGGCCGCCGAGCTCTTCGCCGGCGAGCGCTCCGTCATCGCCGCGCGTGTGAGCGGGGAGCTCAAGGACCTCGCCTACGCCGTACAGGACGGCGAGACCGTCGAGGGCGTCGAGATCTCCTCCGAGGACGGCCTGAACATCCTGCGCCACTCCACCGCGCACGTCATGGCCCAGGCCGTGCAGGAGCTGTTCCCCGAGGCGAAGCTGGGCATCGGCCCGCCGGTCAAGGACGGCTTCTACTACGACTTCGACGTCGAGCGGCCGTTCACGCCCGAGGACCTCAAGGCCGTAGAGAAGAAGATGCAGGAGATCCAGAAGCGGGGGCAGCGGTTCGCCCGCCGCGTGGTGAGCGACGAGGCCGCCCGCGAGGAGCTCGCGAACGAGCCCTACAAGCTGGAGCTCATCGGCATCAAGGGCTCGGCCTCCACCGCCGACGGTGCGGACGTCGAGGTCGGCGGCGGCGAGCTGACGATCTACGACAACCTGGACGCCAAGACCGGGGACCTGTGCTGGAAGGACCTCTGCCGCGGTCCCCACCTGCCCACCACCCGCAACATCCCGGCGTTCAAGCTGATGCGCAACGCGGCCGCCTACTGGCGCGGCAGCGAGAAGAACCCCATGCTCCAGCGCATCTACGGCACCGCGTGGCCGACCAAGGAAGAGCTGAAGGCGCACCTCGACTTCCTCGCCGAGGCCGAGAAGCGCGACCACCGCAAGCTCGGCAGCGAGCTCGACCTGTTCTCCATCCCGGAGCAGATCGGCTCCGGCCTCGCCGTCTTCCACCCCAAGGGCGGCGTCGTGCGCCGGGTCATGGAGGACTACTCGCGCCGCCGGCACGAGGAAGAGGGCTACGAGTTCGTCTACACCCCGCACGCGACGAAGGGGAAGCTCTTCGAGACCTCGGGCCACCTGGACTGGTACGCCGACGGCATGTACCCGCCCATGCAGCTCGACGAGGGCGTGGACTACTACCTCAAGCCCATGAACTGCCCGATGCACAACCTGATCTTCGACGCGCGCGGCCGCTCGTACCGTGAACTGCCCCTGCGCCTCTTCGAGTTCGGCACCGTGTACCGGTACGAGAAGTCGGGTGTCGTGCACGGGCTGACCCGCGCCCGCGGCTTCACCCAGGACGACGCGCACATCTACTGCACCCGCGAGCAGATGGCCGACGAGCTCGACAAGACGCTCACCTTCGTCCTCAACCTGCTGCGCGACTACGGTCTGACCGACTTCTACCTGGAACTCTCCACCAAGGACCCGGAGAAGTTCGTCGGCTCCGACGAGGTGTGGGAGGAAGCCACCGAGACGCTGCGCCAGGTCGCCGAGAAGCAGGGCCTCCCGCTGGTCCCCGACCCGGGCGGCGCCGCCTTCTACGGCCCGAAGATCTCCGTCCAGACCAAGGACGCGATCGGCCGGACCTGGCAGATGTCGACCGTGCAGCTCGACTTCAACCTCCCGGAGCGCTTCGACCTGGAGTACACCGGCCCCGACGGCACCAAGCAGCGCCCGGTCATGATCCACCGCGCCCTGTTCGGCTCGATCGAGCGGTTCTTCGCGGTGCTCCTGGAGCACTACGCGGGCGCGTTCCCGGCGTGGCTGGCGCCCGTGCAGGCGGTCGGCATCCCGATCGGCGACGCGCACGCGGACTACCTGCACAAGTTCGCCGCCGAGGCGAAGAAGAAGGGGCTGCGGGTCGAGGTCGACTCCTCCTCGGACCGCATGCAGAAGAAGATCCGCAACGCCCAGAAGCAGAAGGTGCCCTTCATGGTCATCGCGGGCGACGAGGACATGTCGAACAACTCGGTGTCCTTCCGCTACCGCGACGGCTCCCAGGAGAACGGCATCCCCTTCGAGGCGGCCATCGCGAAGATCGCGCAGGTCGTCGAGGACCGTACGCAGGTCTGATCCGCGCCGCGCGGCCCGAGGCCCCCGGGAGGTCCCGCCTCCCGGGGGCCTCGCGCCGTCCGGGCTCCCTGAGCCCCGGCCCCCTTGGGCCCCGGCCTCCCTGGGCCCCGGCCTCCCGCAACCCCGCCCACACGGCGCGGACGGGCGAAGCAATATGCTGCATGGCATGACGAGTGAGCCGGAGCAGCAGTGGGGAGTGGGGACGCAGGACGCGTTTCAGCGTCTGTGGACGCCCCACCGGATGGCCTACATCCAGGGTGAGAACAAGCCGACCGGCCCGGGTGCCGACGACGGCTGTCCCTTCTGCTCGATCCCGGCGAAGTCCGACGAGGACGGGCTGGTCGTCCGCCGCGGCGAGCAGGTGTACGCGGTGCTCAACCTGTACCCGTACAACGGCGGCCACCTGATGGTCGTGCCCTACCGGCACGTCGCCGACTACACGGACCTCACCGAGCCGGAGACCGCCGAGCTGGCCGCGCTGACCAAGCAGGCGATGTCGGCCCTGCGGACCGCGTCCGGCGCCCACGGCTTCAACATCGGCATGAACCAGGGCTCCGTGGCGGGCGCGGGCATCGCCGCCCACCTCCACCAGCACCTCGTGCCGCGCTGGGGCGGCGACACCAACTTCATGCCGGTGGTCGGCCACACCAGGGTGCTGCCTCAACTGCTGGCGGACACCCGGAAGATGCTGGCCGACGCCTGGCCGACGCGCTGAGCGCAGCGGCGGGGCCTGCCGGAACCGGGACCGGCCCGGCCGCTCCGGGCCGCGGGGACGGTCGTTCGGACCGGTCTGGACCGGACCGGAGCGAATTGGGCTGAACCGGGTCGGACCGGGCCGGGTCGAACCGAACCGGAGGGGACGGAAGCAGGTCGGCCCCGGCCGGGCGTCGCGCGCCCGGCCCGATCCGCGCGGCACGTCCTACGCGTCGTACACGTCCGCCTTCCGCGGCGAGGTGTCCTGCACCGCCGTGGAGAGGAACGCCGAGCGGTTGCCGAACTTCTCCGTGTCCACGCCGTTCTCCTCCAGCACCCGGATCGCCGCCGAGTGCACCACGCGCAGCACCGGCGTCGCGGCGCGCAGGGCGTCGTCGGCCATGAAGCGGTGGCGCCAGGGCTGATCGGCCCAGGCGTGCCGCAGGCCGAAGGGCTCCGGCAGACCTATCGAGCCGCCGAGCCAGTTCAGCAGCGGCGGGTACCAGGTCAGCGGCGCGCGGACGGCGAGCCGTACCACCTCGTTCGTGCTGACCAGCGGCAGCTTCACCGTGCGGTTCTCCCACGGCTTCAGCGACTTGGCGACCTCCCTGGTCGGGGCCTCCGGCTTGGTGGTGAACAGCGGGTTCACCGGGCCCAGGGCGTGGCCGGTGACCTCGATCCGCAGGGTCGCGTGCAACACGGTCACCGTGATCATCATGGTGATGATCAGCTGGCCGTCCCACAGCGTCCACTGCACGCCGAGGTAGTGCCGGTCTCCGGCGCCGAACTGCTGCTTGTTGCAGATGTCCTGTATGGCGTGCGACTTGACCTGGTACGCCTCCACGTCCGTGCCCTCCGGGCGGGACACCGCCTTGGCGTTCTCCCCGATCGGCGTGACGATCCAGTGCCGTATCGACGCCTTCGGGAAGCCGCCGGTGTTCAGCGGGCCCCGCTCCAGCATGCGCAGCTGGTCGTGGATCGAGCGGATGACGTCCCAGCTGCGGAAGGGGTGGATCTCCCGGGTCGTGTCGGCGGCCACCAGGTCCTCGGCGAGCTGCCAGGAACCCCAGCGGGTGCCCATGCCCAGGATGCCCTTGGGGCCGGCGTAGAAGACGGAGTTCGACTGCTGCTCGGCGCTGAGCTTGGCGAGGGACTGGCGCAGCTGCTCCGCCGCGGTCTCCCGCGGGCTGCTCGGCACCGCCTCGGGGACCTTGGCGCCCACGCTGCTGCCGGAGAGCAGGCTGTCCCAGCGCCCGCGCAGGTCGGCGGCCGTGCGCTCGCAGATCCGCCGGGCCCACAGCCAGCCGAGGACGGGCATGACGACCGAGGCGCGCGCGTACCACCCCCAGATGCCGGTGAACGGCATGCGGAGCAGGAAGAGCACGGCGAGCGCGCCGAAGGCGACGAGCAGGGTGGTGCCGAGCGCGGAGGCGCGCTTGTCGTCACGCCGGTCGATGGCCGCGCGGGTCTGGAAGATCAGCAGCCAGACGAGGAGTCCGGGCAGGAACAGCAGACCGCACAGCAGGGTGACGATCATCAGCCGGTTGTCGCGGTCCCGGCGGATGTTGTTGGCCGCGAGACAGTGCTCGACGACGGCCTGCGGCTCGGCGCCGAAGGACTGGATGAGCGGCTTGCGGCCGCCGCCCAGCATGCGGGCCACCACCGCGCCGGAGAACGCCTCGCCCAGGTTGGGCCGGAAGATCTGGGCCCACCTGCGGCCGGGGTTGACGGTGGACTGGTGCCATTCGTTGTCGGCCTTCTTGATCTCCTGGATCGGGCCGTCCCGGTAGGCCGCCGAGGCCAGCGCGAAGGTCGCCGTCTGCCCCTCGTCGCCCGTACGCGGCACCTGCGGCCCGAAGATGTCCGCGTAACCGCCGTCAACGGTCATTCCCGCCCCCGATCGCCGCTGCTCTCGCTTCTGCGGCTTTCCCGACTTCCCTGCCCCGCACACCTGTTGATCAGCTGATCGTGACGACCCGGCCTCTCTTCGCGTCACAACCCGATCAGGTGATCAGCGTATCCGCAGGCACGGACGCCGCGTCGGCGGACGGCCCGAACCGTCCGCCGATCCGGCGGCGACGGCGCACACCGGCCGCCCGTGGCGCGCCGGGCGTGAACTCTCAGGCGCCGCGCGCGTCAACACTCAGGCGCTGCGCGCGTCTTCGCGGATCCGTTCCGCGATCTGCGGCGGCATCGGTTCGTGCCGGGCGTAGGAGCGGTCGAAGCGCGCGGTCCCGTGGGACAGCGACCGCAGGTCGACGGTGTACCGGCCGATCTCGATCTCGGGCACCTCGGCCCGCACCAGGGTGCGGCCGCCGCTGGTCTGCTCGGTGCCCAGCACCCGGCCGCGCCGCCCCGACAGGTCGCTCATCACCGCGCCCACGTACTCGTCGCCGACCAGCACCGTCACCTCGGCCACGGGTTCCAGGAGGTGGATGCGGGCGTCGGCGGCGGCCTCCCGCAGCGCCAGCGCGCCGGCCGTCTGGAACGCGGCGTCCGAGGAGTCCACCGAGTGCGCCTTGCCGTCCAGCAGCGTGACGCGGACGTCGATGAGCGGATAGCCGGCGGCAACTCCCTTGGCCGCCTGGGTCCTTACGCCCTTCTCGACCGACGGGATGAACTGGCGCGGGACCGCGCCGCCGACCACCTTGTCGACGAACTCGATGCCCGAACCGCCCGGCAGGGGCTCCACCTCGATCTCGCAGATCGCGAACTGCCCGTGTCCGCCGGACTGTTTGACGTGCCGGCCGCGGCCCGCCGACCGGTCCGCGAACGTCTCCCGGAGCGAGACCCGGTGCGGTACGACATCGACCTGGACGCCGTAGCGTGTGCGCAGCCGCTCCAGCGCGACGTCGGCGTGGGCCTCGCCCAGGCACCACAGGACCACCTGGTGGGTGTTCTGGTTCTGCTCCAGACGCATGGTCGGGTCCTCGGCCACCAGCCTGCCGAGCCCCTGGGAGAGCTTGTCCTCGTCGGCCTTGCTGTGCGCCTGGATCGCCAGCGGCAGCAGCGGGTCGGGCATCTCCCACGGCTCCATCAGGAGCGGGTCGTCCTTGCCCGAGAGGGTGTCGCCGGTCTCCGCCCGGCCCAGCTTGGCCACGCAGGCCAGGTCACCGGCGATGCAGTGGGTGAGCGCCCGCTGCTGCTTGCCGAACGGCACGGACAGGGCGCCGACGCGCTCGTCGACGTCGTGGTCCTCGTGGCCGCGGTCGGCGAGGCCGTGCCCGGAGACGTGGACCGTGTCGTCGCAGCGCAGGGTGCCGGAGAAGACGCGCACCAGGGAGACCCGGCCGACGTACGGGTCGGACGCCGTCTTCACGACCTCCGCCACCAGCGGGCCGTCCGGATCGCAGGGCTTCAGCTCGCGCGGCTCGCCGTCGACCGTGGTGACGCCGGGCGCCTCGCGCTCCAGCGGGGTCGGGAATCCGCCGGTGACCAGTTCGAGCAGCTCGACCGTGCCGAGCCCCTGCCGGGCGCCCTCGGCCGCGGGCGCGGCGGCCAGCACAGGGAAGAACACCCCGCGCGCGACCGCCCGCTCCAGATCCTGGATGAGCGTCCGCACCTCGACCTGCTCGCCGCCGAGGTAGCGGTCCATCAGGGTCTCGTCCTCGCTCTCCGAGATGATCCCCTCGATCAGCCGGTCGCGGGCCTCCTCGATCAGGGGCAGCTGGTCCTCGCCCGGCTCGGACTCCTCGCGCTGTCCGCCGGAGTAGTCGAAGAGCTTCTGCGACAGCAGTCCGATCAGGCCGGTCACCGGCGCGTGCCCGTCCGGCGCCCGCGGGCCGCGCAACGGCAGGTACAGCGGCAGTACGGCGTCGGGGTCGTCGGCGCCGAACGCCTCCGCGCAGATCCGCGTCATCTCCTCGAAGTCGGCCCGGGCCGACTCCAGGTGCGTGACGACGATGGCCCGCGGCATGCCGACGGCCGCGCACTCCTCCCACACCATGCGGGTCGAGCCGTCCACCCCGTCCGAGGCCGAGACGACGAAGAGGGCCGCGTCCGCCGCTCGCAGACCGGCCCTCAGCTCCCCGACGAAGTCCGCGTATCCGGGGGTGTCGAGGAGATTGATCTTGATCCCGTCCCATTCGACGGGGACGAGGGACAACTGCACCGACCGGTGCTGCCGGTGCTCGATGTCGTCGTAGTCGGAGACGGTGCCGCCGTCCTCCACGCGGCCCGCCCGGTTCACCGCTCCCGCCGTGAGGGCGAGCGCCTCCACCAGCGTCGTCTTGCCGGATCCGCTGTGGCCGACCAGCACCACATTCCTTACGGACGCGGGGTGGTCGGCCGCCGTAGCCCTGCCGGCGGCTCCGGGGTGTGTGTTCGCCTTGTCGCCCATGGCCTTGCCTCCCGTGCACGGTGAGGTCACTGTGGGCGCGGGCACACGGCTGCCTCCCCGGACCGGGTCCGGACCGGTGGCGGCTCCGGTGACGCCCGCGGTTCTTCGAGCTTTCCACTCCCGTCACGGTGCGTCCATACGAAGGACGCGATCGCGCCGTTACCCGGATGGCGCAGGGCCGTGACCCGGGGGCCGGGTGCCCGGCGGACGCCCGCGCCCCGGCGTGACTACGATGGGCCAGCCGGTGGCCAGCAGGGGCCGCGCGGCCACACCGACCCTCGGGAAGGCCATGCTGAACAAGTACGCGCGTGCATTCTTCACGCGTGTCCTCACCCCGTTCGCCGCGTTTCTCATCCGCCGGGGCGTGACGCCCGACACGGTCACGCTGCTCGGCACCGCCGGCGTGATGGCGGGCGCGCTGGTCTTCTACCCCCGGGGCGAGTTCTTCTGGGGCACGATCGTGATCACACTGTTCGTGTTCTCCGACCTCGTCGACGGCAACATGGCCCGCCAGCTGGGCCGCAGCAGCCGCTGGGGGGCCTTCCTGGACTCCACGCTGGACCGGGTGGCCGACAGCGCGGTCTTCGGCGGCTTCGCCCTCTGGTACGCGGGCAACGGCGACGACAACGTGCTGTGCGCCGTCTCGATCTTCTGCCTGGCCAGCGGCCAGGTGGTGTCGTACACCAAGGCGCGCGGCGAGTCGATCGGTCTGCCGGTCGCCGTCAACGGCCTGGTGGAACGCGCCGAACGCCTGGTGATCTCGCTGGTCGCGGCCGGCCTCGCGGGTCTGCACAAGTTCGGCGTGCCGGGCATCCAGGTGCTGCTGCCGATCGCGCTGTGGATCGTCGCCGTCGGCAGCCTGGTCACGCTGATCCAGCGGGTCGTGACGGTACGCCGGGAGTCCGCCGAGGCGGAGGCCGCGGCGGCCGGAGCCGGGCCGGACCAGGCCCAGGGGAACCCGGCGAACGCCTCGCGGGGGAGTGAGGCGGCGAAGTGAGCGCCCGAGAGCGCCTCACCGACGGGCTCTACGGCCTCGGCTGGGGAGCGGTCAAGAAGCTGCCCGAGCCGGTCGCCGTCCGCCTCGGCCGGCAGATCGCCGACCTCGCCTGGAGGCGCCGCGGCAAGGGCGTGCGCCGCCTGGAGAGCAACTACGCGCGCGTGGTGCCCGACGCGAGCCCGGAGCGGCTCGCCGAGCTCTCACGCGCGGGCATGCGCTCCTACCTGCGGTACTGGATGGAGTCCTTCCGGCTGCCCGCGTGGAGCGCCGAGCGCGTCCGAGGCGGCTTCGAGCCCACCGACCTGCACCACCTCACCGACGGCCTGGCCGCCGGCCGGGGCGTGATCCTCGCGCTGCCGCACATGGCCAACTGGGACCTCGCCGGCGCCTGGGTCACCACCCGCCTGGAGACCCCGTTCACCACGGTCGCCGAACGCCTCAAGCCGGAGACGCTCTACGACCGTTTCGTCGCCTACCGCGAGGGCCTCGGCATGGAGGTCCTGCCGCACAGCGGCGGCACCGCCTTCGGCACCCTGGCCCGGCGGCTGCGCGACGGCGGGCTGATCTGCCTGGTCGCCGAGCGCGACCTGTCCGCCTCCGGCGTCGAGGTCAAGTTCTTCGGGGAGGCCGCCCGGATGCCCGCCGGCCCGGCCCTGCTCGCCCAGCAGACCGGCGCCCTGCTGCTGCCCGTGACGCTCTGGTACGACGACTCGCCCGTCATGCGCGGCCGGGTCCATCCGCCGGTCGAGGTCCCCGAGACAGGTACGCGGGCCGAGAAGACGTCTGTCATGACACAGGCGCTGGCCGATGCCTTCGCCACCGGCATCGCCGACCACCCGGAGGACTGGCACATGCTCCAGCGCTTGTGGCTCGACGACCTGGAACCCCGGCCCGCGGACGGGGAGCGGCCGTGAGGATCGGCATCGTCTGCCCGTACTCCTGGGACGTGCCCGGCGGCGTCCAGTTCCACATCCGCGACCTCGCCGACTACTTCATCCGCCTCGGGCACGAGGTGTCCGTCCTCGCGCCGGCCGACGACGACACCCCGCTGCCGCCGTACGTCGTCTCGGCGGGGCGCGCGGTGCCGGTGCCGTACAACGGCTCGGTGGCCCGCCTCAACTTCGGCTTCCTGTCCGCCGCCCGGGTCCGCCGCTGGCTGCACGACGGCGAGTTCGACGTCATCCACATCCACGAGCCGACCTCGCCCTCGCTCGGCCTGCTGGCCTGCTGGGCCGCGCAGGGCCCGATCGTGGCCACCTTCCACACGTCCAACCCGCGCTCCAGGGCGATGATCGCCGCGTACTCCATCCTCCAGGCGGCCCTGGAGAAGATCAGCGCCCGGATCGCCGTCAGCGAGTACGCGCGCCGCACGCTCGTGGAACACCTCGGCGGAGACGCGGTGGTCATCCCCAACGGCGTCGACGTGGACTTCTTCGCCCGGGCCGAGCCCAGGGCGGAGTGGCAGGGCGGGACGATCGGCTTCATGGGCCGCATCGACGAGCCCCGCAAGGGACTGCCGGTGCTCATGAAGGCCCTGCCGAAGATCCTGGCCGCGCGCCCGGGCACCCGGCTGCTCGTCGCGGGGCGCGGGGACGAGGAGGAGGCCGTCGAGACGCTGCCGAAGGAACTGCGCGGCAACGTCGAGTTCCTCGGCATGGTCAGCGACGAGGACAAGGCCCGTCTGCTGCGCAGCGTCGACCTCTACGTGGCCCCCAACACCGGCGGCGAGAGCTTCGGCATCATCCTGGTGGAGGCCATGTCCGCCGGGGCCCCGGTGCTCGCCTCCGACCTGGACGCCTTCGCCCAGGTTCTGGACCAGGGCGCGGCCGGCGAGCTGTTCACCAACGAGGACGCGGACGCCCTCGCGGACACCGCCGTACGTCTCCTCGGTGACCCGGAGCGCCTTGCGGAGCTGCGGAAGCGCGGCAGCGCCCATGTCCGGCGGTTCGACTGGTCCACGGTCGGCGCGGACATCCTGTCGGTGTACGAGACGGTCACCGACGGCACGACGGCGGTGGCCGCGGACGAACGCAGCACGGGACTGCGAGCCCGGTTCGGCCTGGCGCGGAACTGAGCGCGGGCGGCAAGTCCGGCGGCGGCGCGTAGGCGGTCTCCGGCGGTCTGCACGGCGAGCGGCGCGTACGCGGTCTCCGGCGGTCTGCACGGCGAGCGGCGCGTCCGCGATCTCCGGCGGTCTGCACGGCGAGCGCCGGGGCACGGGTCACGGGGCCGGGCTTGATCCTCGGCCCGGCGGGCGTGACTTCCTGTCCGGCGGGGGACGGCGCGCCTGGTCTCCCCGGCCGGGGGAGAGAGTGCGTGGTCTCCCGCCTGGTGGGGCGCACCGCTCGGTGGGCCGGCGTGCCTGACTTCCCGCTCGGCTGCCGCCCTTGGTCTTCCGCTCGTCGGGCTGCCGCCCTTGGTCTGCCGCTCGTCGGGCCGCGTCCCTGGTCTGCCGCTCGTCGGGCTGCCGCCCCTGGTCTCCCGCCCGTCGGGCTGCCGCCCTTGGTCTCCCGCCCGTCGGGCCGCGTCCCTGGTCTCCCGCCCCGCACGTATGGTCGGCCACCGCCCGCGGGCCCGCGCGGCGTGGGGCCCCGCGAGGCCGTGACCGGGCCCCGGTAGCCTTGCCGCCCGTGACCGCAACCCTCATCTGGATCCTCGTCGCACTCCTGGCGATCGGCCTCTACCTCAGCTGGACGGCGGGACGCCTGGACCGGCTGCACGTCCGGATCGACGCGACGCGCGCCGCCCTCGACGCCCAGCTGCTGCGCCGCGCCTCGGTGACCCAGGAACTGGCCACCTCCGGGGTCCTCGACCCGGCTGCCTCCATCGTGCTGTACGAGGCGGCACACGCCGCCCGGCAGGCCGAGGAGGAGCAGCGGGAGGTCGCCGAGAGCGAGCTCAGCCAGGCGCTGCGCGCCGTGTTCGCGGAGGCGCCGCAGGTGGAGGCGGTCCGCGAGGCGCCCGGGGGAGAGGCGGCCGCCCGGGAACTGACCGAGGCGGTGCGCCGGGTGCCCATGGCCCGGCGCTTCCACAACGACGCGGTCGGCGCGGCCCGCAGGCTCCGGGAGCACCGCAAGGTGCGCTGGTTCCGGCTGGCGGGACACGCGCCGTTCCCGATGGCGTTCGAGATGGACGACGAGACACCGGCGGCCCTCACGGACCGCGCCTAGCAGCGGTCCGACCTGCGCGTTCTCGGCCATCGGCCGGAAAACGATCCACCGCCTTGTCATTGGCCCTTGCTGTGGACTGGTCCCCTGGCGTTTCCTCGGAGACGCAGAACCCTTCCTTCCCCTCAGTGAGGTCACCCGTGTCCAGCACGTTCTCCGAAAACCAGACGCCCGAGACCGGCACCGCCCGCGTGAAGCGCGGCATGGCCGAGCAGCTCAAGGGCGGCGTGATCATGGACGTCGTCAACGCCGAGCAGGCGAAGATCGCCGAGGACGCGGGCGCCGTGGCCGTCATGGCCCTGGAGCGGGTCCCGGCGGACATCCGCAAGGACGGCGGCGTGGCCCGCATGTCGGACCCGACCATGATCGAGGAGATCATCGAGGCCGTCTCGATCCCCGTCATGGCCAAGTCCCGCATCGGTCACTTCGTCGAGGCCCAGGTGCTGCAGTCCCTCGGCGTCGACTACATCGACGAGTCCGAGGTGCTCACCCCGGCCGACGAGGTCAACCACTCCGACAAGTGGGCGTTCACCACCCCCTTCGTCTGCGGCGCCACCAACCTCGGTGAGGCCCTGCGCCGCATCGCCGAGGGCGCGGCCATGATCCGCTCCAAGGGCGAGGCCGGCACCGGCAACGTCGTCGAGGCCGTCCGCCACCTGCGCCAGATCAAGAACGAGATCGCCAGGCTCCGCGGCTACGACAACAACGAGCTGTACGCCGCCGCCAAGGAACTGCGCGCCCCGTACGAGATCGTCAGGGAGGTCGCCGAGCTCGGCAAACTCCCGGTCGTGCTGTTCTCCGCCGGCGGCGTGGCCACCCCCGCGGACGCCGCCCTGATGCGCCAGCTCGGCGCCGAGGGCGTCTTCGTCGGCTCGGGCATCTTCAAGTCCGGCGACCCGGCCAAGCGCGCCGCCGCCATCGTGAAGGCGACCACCTTCTACGACGACCCGAAGATCATCGCGGACGCGTCCCGCAACCTCGGCGAGGCCATGGTCGGCATCAACTGCGACACCCTCCCCGAGGCCGAGCGCTACGCCAACCGCGGCTGGTAACCACTCATGACCGAAGCCCCTGTCATAGGCGTCCTGGCTCTCCAGGGCGACGTGCGGGAGCACCTCGTCGCCCTGGCCTCGGCAGACGCCGTGGCCAGGCCGGTGCGGCGCCCCGAGGAGCTCGCCGAGGTGGACGGCCTGGTCCTCCCGGGCGGCGAGTCCACCACCATCTCCAAGCTGGCCGTGCTCTTCGGCGTGATGGAGCCGCTGCGCGCACGCGTGCGCGCGGGCATGCCGGTCTACGGCACCTGCGCCGGCATGATCCTGCTCGCCGACAAGATCCTCGACCCGCGCTCGGGCCAGGAGACCGTCGGCGGCATCGACATGATCGTGCGCCGCAACGCCTTCGGCCGGCAGAACGAGTCCTTCGAGGCCGCCCTCGACGTGCGGGGCATCGAGGGCGATCCTGTAGAGGGCGTCTTCATCCGCGCCCCCTGGGTGGAGTCCGTCGGCGCCCGGACCGAGGTGCTCGCCGAGCACGGCGGCCACATCGTCGCGGTCCGCCAGGGCAACGCGCTCGCCACCTCGTTCCACCCGGAACTGACCGGCGACCACCGCGTGCACGGCCTGTTCGTCGACATGGTGCGCGCGAACCGGACAGCGGAGTCCTTGTAGGATTCCCGGGGTCCCCCCAGACTTCCCAGACTGGGGGAGTTCGTACGGGATGGGTTACGCGAAGGAGACAGGCAGATGTCCGGCCACTCTAAATGGGCCACGACGAAGCACAAGAAGGCCGTGATCGACGCCAAGCGCGGCAAGCTCTTCGCGAAGATGATCAAGAACATCGAGGTCGCGGCCCGCACCGGTGGCGCGGATGTGTCCGGCAACCCGACGCTGTTCGACGCCATCCAGAAGGCGAAGAAGAGCTCGGTCCCGAACAAGAACATCGACTCCGCGGTCAAGCGCGGCGCCGGTCTCGAGGCCGGTGGCGCCGACTACGAGACGATCATGTACGAGGGTTACGGCCCGAACGGCGTCGCGGTGCTCATCGAGTGCCTCACCGACAACCGCAACCGCGCCGCCTCGGACGTCCGCGTCGCCATGACCCGCAACGGCGGCTCGATGGCCGACCCGGGTTCCGTCTCGTACCTGTTCAACCGCAAGGGTGTCGTGATCGTCCCCAAGGGCGAGCTGGCCGAGGACGACGTCCTGGGCGCCGTCCTGGACGCGGGCGCCGAGGAGGTCAACGACCTCGGCGACACCTTCGAGGTCATCTCCGAGGCCACCGACCTGGTCGCGGTCCGCACCGCCCTCCAGGACGCCGGCATCGACTACGACTCCGCCGACGCCAACTTCGTCCCGACCATGCAGGTCGAACTCGACGAGGACGGCGCCCGGAAGATCTTCAAGCTGATCGACGCCCTCGAGGACAGCGACGACGTGCAGAACGTCTTCGCCAACTTCGACGTGAGCGACGAGGTCATGGAGAAGGTCGACGCGTAACGCCGCCGCGCGCTGCACCGGTTGACCGGGCCGACGGGACACGCCCCCGTCGGCCCGTCGCCATGTCGGCCGTTGTCGGTGGCACCCGATAGCCTGCACGAACAGGAGATCGACGGGAGGGGGCGGGGTGCGCGTACTGGGTGTCGACCCGGGGCTGACCCGGTGCGGTGTGGGGGTCGTCGAGGGCGTCGCGGGGCGCCCGCTGACCATGCTCGGCGTCGGCGTCGTACGCACGCCCGCGGACGCCGAGTTGGGCCTGCGGCTCGTCGCCGTCGAGCAGGGCGTCGAACAGTGGCTCGACGAGTACCGGCCCGAATTCGTCGCGGTGGAGCGGGTGTTCAGCCAGCACAACGTCCGCACCGTGATGGGCACCGCCCAGGCCAGCGCCGTCGCCATGCTGTGCGCCGCCCGCCGCGGCATCCCCGTCGCCCTGCACACCCCCAGCGAGGTCAAGGCCGCCGTCACCGGCAGCGGCCGCGCCGACAAGGCGCAGGTCGGCGCGATGGTGACCCGCCTGCTGCGGCTCAGCGCGCCGCCCAAGCCCGCCGACGCCGCCGACGCCCTCGCGCTCGCCATCTGCCACATCTGGCGCGCCCCCGCCCAGAACCGACTCCAGCAGGCCGTCGCCCTGCACACATCGAAAGGCCGTACGGCATGATCGCCTTCGTGAGCGGCCCGGTCGCCGCCCTCGCCCCGGACTCCGCGGTGGTCGAGGTGGGCGGGATCGGCATCGCCGTCCAGTGCACACCGAACACCCTCTCCGGGCTGCGCACCGGACGGCAGGCCAAGCTGGCCACGTCCCTGGTCGTCCGCGAGGACTCGCTGACCCTGTACGGCTTCGCGGACGACGACGAGCGGCAGACCTTCGAACTGCTGCAGACCGCGAGCGGCGTCGGACCCCGGCTCGCCCAGGCGATGCTCGCCGTGCACACGCCGGACGCGCTGCGCCGGGCCGTCGCGACCGCCGACGAGAAGGCGCTCACCGCCGTCCCCGGCATCGGCAAGAAGGGCGCGCAGAAGCTGCTCCTGGAGCTGAAGGACCGTCTCGGCGAGCCGCTCGGCGCACCCGCGATCGGCACCGCGGTCACCTCCGGCTGGCGGGACCAGCTGCACGCCGCCCTGATCGGCCTCGGCTACGCGACCCGCGAGGCCGACGAGGCCGTCGCCGCGGTCACCCCGCAGGCCGAGGCGGCCGGCGGGGCCGTCCAGGTGGGCCAGTTGCTCAGGGCGGCCCTGCAGACCCTGAACCGAGCCCGCTGAACCGACCGCGCCGCCACCGGGGCGCGGGGCGCACCGCAGGCCGTGCCCGGCCGGCACCCCGGCCGATCGCCCCGCCCGGCGAGCCACCGCAAGGAGAACCGCAGTGAACTGGGACGACACGACCGACAGCTCCGCCGCCGAGCGGCTCGTCGGCGCGTCCGCCGACGGTGAGGACCAGGCCGTCGAGGCCGCCCTGCGGCCCAAGGACCTGGGCGAGTTCATCGGCCAGGAGAAGGTCCGCGAGCAGCTCGACCTGGTCCTGCGCGCCGCCCGCGCGCGGGGCGCCACCGCCGATCACGTCCTGCTCTCCGGCGCCCCCGGCCTCGGCAAGACGACCCTGTCGATGATCATCGCGGCCGAGATGGGCGCCCCCATCCGCATCACCAGCGGGCCCGCCATCCAGCACGCCGGCGACCTCGCCGCGATCCTGTCCTCCCTCCAGGAGGGCGAGGTCCTCTTCCTCGACGAGATCCACCGCATGTCCCGGCCCGCCGAGGAGATGCTGTACATGGCGATGGAGGACTTCCGCGTCGACGTCATCGTCGGCAAGGGCCCCGGCGCCACCGCGATCCCCCTCGAACTGCCGCCCTTCACCCTGGTCGGCGCCACCACGCGCGCGGGCCTGCTGCCGCCCCCGCTGCGCGACCGCTTCGGCTTCACCGCGCACATGGAGTTCTACGAGCCCGCGGAGCTGGAGCGGGTCATCCACCGCTCGGCCGGCCTGCTGGACGTGGAGATCGACACCGCAGGCGCCGCCGAGATCGCCGGCCGGTCCCGAGGCACGCCCCGTATCGCCAACCGTCTGCTGCGCCGCGTGCGCGACTACGCCCAGGTCAAGGCCGACGGACGGATCAGGAAGGACATCGCCGAGGCGGCCCTCGCGGTCTACGAGGTCGACGCCCGGGGCCTCGACCGGCTCGACCGGGGCGTTCTCCAGGCGCTGCTGAAACTGTTCGGCGGCGGGCCGGTCGGCCTGTCCACGCTCGCCGTCGCGGTGGGGGAGGAGCGTGAGACCGTGGAAGAGGTGGCCGAGCCCTTCCTCGTCCGGGAGGGACTGCTGGCCCGTACCCCGCGCGGGCGGGTCGCGACCCCTGCGGCCTGGGCGCATCTCGGCCTCACCCCGCCCCGGTCGGCAACCGGGGGAAACGGACAACAGGACCTGTTCGGGGCGTGACGGCGCGGGCATTGGCCCGGCCAGGAACCCAGGTGCCATGCTGAGCGTTGTTCCATGCGCGTGGACTCGCTTAGACTCCGCCGATGCCGCCTCCGTCGGCGGTACACATACCCCCATCCATCAGGCCGCCGTCCGCCGCGGTCGTGCGAAGGAAACTCCGTCCCGTGAATATCACCATGCTCCTCCCCTTCATCGTGCTCATCGGGGCCATGTTCCTCATGACCCGCTCGGCCAAGCGCAAGCAGGCGCAGGCCGCCGCCATGCGCAACGAGTTGCAGCCCGGCAGCGGCGTCCGCACGATCGGGGGCATGTACGCGACGGTCAAGGAAGTCAACGACGAGACGGTCCTCCTCGACGCGGGTCCGGGCGTCGACCTCCTCTTCGCCAAGAACTCGATCGGGGCCGTCCTCACGGACGACGACTACAACCGCATCGTCCACGGTGTCGAGCACGACCTGAAGTCCGACACCGACCTCGTCCCGGACGACGCCTCCTCCCTCACCGGGACCGACGACTCCGACCACTCCGTCGAGGACGCCGCCGCCTCCGACGACAAGCCCGTCGACTTCGGCAAGAAGGAGACGGCCGGGGAGCAGGCCGGGACCACGGCCGAGACGAAGGCCGAGGAGCCGGCCGACGCCGGAACCGCCGAGGCCACCACGGGCGACGAGCCGAAGAAGACCGACGGCGAGGCCGGCGCGAAGTAGCCGCGTCCCCGGGCGCGTGGACCAGCTCCGCGCGCCCCGGATCATGCGCAGCTCGCACGGGACCCCGACACCAAGTCATGGCCGCCCGCCCGCAGATCCGGCGCGCGTCGGCCCGAGAGGGAGTACGAGAAGGTGGCAGCACCTAAGAAGGGCCGGAGCGCGAGCGCCCAGAGCAAGCCGTGGCGCTCGCTGGCCCTCATCCTGATCGCCATCGTGGCGCTCACCGGCGGGATGTTCGCCTCCGGGCACACCACTCCGCGCCTCGGCATCGACCTTGCCGGCGGTACGAGCATCACGCTCCGGGCGGTCCCGGAGAAGGGACAGGAATCCGCGATCAACAAGACCAACATGAACACAGCGGTCGACATCATGAACCGCCGTGTCAATGGTCTTGGCGTCTCGGAGGCCGAGGTTCAGACCCAGGGCGACAAGAACATCATCGTCAACATCCCCAAGGGCACGAACTCCAAGGAGGCCCGGGACCAGGTCGGCACCACCGCCAAACTGTACTTCCGCCCCGTGATCGCGACGGAGGTCAGCGGCGGCGCCGCGACGGCCACCCCGTCGCCGAGCACCTCGGGCAAGGCGACCGACAAGGCCACGGACAAGGCGACCGGCAAGGGCGGCTCGTCATCGTCCCCCTCCGCCTCCGCGTCCCCGTCGGCCTCCGCCAGCACGCAGGGGCGCGCCGTCACCGACGCCCTGAAGGCGGACAGCTCCCCGTCGGCAAGCAGCTCGGCCGCCGCCGGCTCCCCGACGCCCAGCGCCAGCGCCTCCGTCGACCCGGCGACCGCCAAGCTCCAGGCGCAGTACGCCGCGCTGGACTGCAGCAAGGAGTCGGTCCGCAGCACGGCCGGCAAGGACGCCAAGGCCACCGAGCCCACCGTCGCCTGCGGCCAGAACTCGGGCGGCCAGTGGCAGAAGTACGTCCTGGGCGCCGCCGCCGTCGACGGCACGGACGTCAAGAAGGCGCAGGCCGTCTTCAACACGACGACCGCCGCCGGCTGGACGGTCACCATGGAGTTCACCGGCAAGGGCACCAAGAAGTTCGGTGACATCACGGGTCAGCTGGCGAAGAACCAGCAGCCGCAGAACCAGTTCGCGATCGTCCTCGACGGTGAGGTCGTCTCCGACCCGGCCGTCAGCGAGGCGCTGACCAGCGGCAGCGCGGAGATCTCCGGCAGCTTCGGCCAGCAGGAGGCGCAGAGCCTCGCCAACATGCTGTCGTACGGCGCGCTCCCGCTGACCTTCAAGGAGGACAGCGTCACCACGGTGACCGCCGCCCTCGGTGGCGAGCAGCTGCACGCCGGTCTGATCGCGGGCGCCATCGGCCTCGCCCTGGTCGTCATCTACCTGCTGATCTTCTACCGCGGTCTCTCCGTCATCGCGATCCCCTCGCTGCTGGTCTCCGCGGCCCTCACCTACGTGATCATGGCGCTGCTCGGCCCGGCCATCGGCTTCGCGCTGAACCTGCCGGCCGTCTGCGGTGCCATCGTCGCGATCGGTATCACCGCGGACTCGTTCATCGTGTTCTTCGAACGCATCCGGGACGAGATCCGCGAGGGCCGCTCGCTGCGCCCCGCCGTCGAGCGGGCCTGGCCGCGGGCCCGGCGCACCATCCTGGTCTCCGACTTCGTGTCGTTCCTGGCCGCCGCGGTGCTGTTCATCGTCACCGTCGGCAAGGTCCAGGGCTTCGCGTTCACCCTCGGTCTCACCACCGTGCTCGACGTGGTCGTCGTCTTCCTGTTCACCAAGCCGCTGATGACGATCCTCGCCCGCAAGAAGTTCTTCGCGAACGGCCACAAGCTCTCCGGCCTCGATCCGAAGGCACTCGGCGTCAAACCGCCGCTGCGCCGCACCCGCCGTCCGGCCGCCCCCGTCGACCCGAAGGAGGCGTGAGATGTCGAAACTCGGCAACCTCGGCGCCCGACTGCACCGCGGCGAGGTCGGCTACGACTTCGTCGGCAACCGCAAGATCTGGTACGGCATCTCGATCCTGATCACCATCACGGCCATCCTCGGCCTGGCGGTGCGCGGCCTGAACATGGGCATCGAGTTCCAGGGCGGTGCCGTCTTCACCACCCAGAAGCACATGAGCATCTCGGTGGCACAGGCCGAGACGTTCGCGGAGGAGGCGTCCGGACACGACGCCATCGTGCAGAAGCTCGGTGACGGCAGCCTGCGCGTCCAGATCGCCGGTATCGACACCGACAAGTCGGACCAGATCAAGGAGACGCTCGCCAAGGACCTGAAGGTCGACTCGGAGAGCATCAACGCGGACCTGGTCGGACCCAGCTGGGGCGACCAGATCGCCAACAAGGCCTGGCAGGGCCTGGCGATCTTCATGGTCCTCGTCGTGATCTACCTGGCGATCGCGTTCGAGTGGCGGATGGCGATCGCGGCCCTCGTCGCCCTGATCCACGACATCACCATCACGGTCGGCATCTACGCCCTCGTCGGCTTCGAGGTCACGCCGGGCACGGTGATCGGTCTGCTGACCATCCTCGGTTACTCGCTCTACGACACGGTCGTCGTCTTCGACAGCCTCAAGGAGCAGACGAAGGACATCACCAAGCAGACCCGCTGGACCTACAGCGACATCGCCAACCGGTCGATCAACAGCACCCTGGTCCGCTCGATCAACACCACCGTGGTCGCGCTGCTGCCGGTCGGCGCCCTGCTGTTCATCGGCGGCGGCGTCCTCGGCGCCGGCATGCTCAACGACATCTCGCTGTCGCTGTTCGTCGGCCTCGCGGCCGGTGCGTACTCCTCGATCTTCATCGCCACGCCGCTCGTCGCCGACCTCAAGGAGCGCGAGCCGCAGATGAAGGCGCTGCGCAAGCGCGTCCTCGCCAAGCGGGCCCAGTCCGCCGCGAAGGGCGAGCCGCTGGAGAGCGAGATCGCCGACGAGCCGCTGGACGACGAGCCGGACGACGAGGCCGCGGCGGTCGTCGGTCCCCGCCACCAGCCCGCGTCCCGCGGCCGCGGCCGCGGACGCCCCTCGGGGAAGCGCCGATGACCGAGGTCACCGACATCTCGGAGCTGCTGCTCAGCCGCATCCGTGACGTGGCGGACCACCCGGAGCCGGGCGTGGTGTTCAAGGACATCACCCCGCTCCTGGCGGACCCGGCGGCGTTCACCGCGCTCACCGACGCGCTGGCGGAGATCGCCGGGCGCACCGGCGCGACGAAGGTCGTGGGCCTGGAGGCCCGCGGCTTCATCCTCGGTGCCCCCGTCGCCGTCCGCGCCGGGCTCGGCTTCATCCCCGTGCGCAAGGCGGGCAAGCTCCCCGGAGCGACCCTCGGCCAGGCCTACGACCTGGAGTACGGCTCCGCCGAGATCGAGGTGCACGCCGAGGACCTGAGCGCCGACGACCGTGTCCTGATCGTCGACGACGTGCTCGCCACCGGGGGTACCGCCGAGGCGTCCATCCAGCTGATCCGCCGGGCCGGTGCCCAGGTCGCGGGTCTCGCGGTGCTGATGGAGCTCGGCTTCCTCGGCGGCCGCGCCCGGCTGGGGCCTGCCCTCGGAGATGCTCCCCTGGAGGCGCTGCTCAAGCTCTGAGCGGCCTGGCCGACAGCGGGGCCGCACCGGGCGCAGACCCCGGCGCAGGCCCTGTGTGGTCCGTAGGACACCGCCGAGGCGGGCCCGGAGGAATCCGGCGCCCGCCTCCGGCGTTTCCCGGTGCAGGGCCCTCACCGTGGCCTGAAGGCGATCCGGCGGCGCGGGATCGCTACCATGGGACCTCCGGAGCCTGACCGGGGGACCCGGATCCGCACGAGGAGTCCTCTTGGCAGACGAGGCCCAGCCACTCACCGCCGCCAAGCCCGAGCCCGGCTCGGCCCCCGCGGCGAAGCCCGCGCCGCCCGCGACGGACGCGAAGAACGACAGCGGCGGGCCGGTCGAGCACGCCCAGTCGGCGCCGGTCGAGAAGTCCGCCGAGCAGGCGCGCCCCAAGCCCGCCCCGGCCGAGCGTCCCGCGGCCCCGCAGGCAGCCCGGCCGGCCGCGGGCCAGCCCGCCCGATCCGGCTCCTCCAACCGTGTCCGCGCCCGGCTGGCCAGGCTGGGCGTCCAGCGCTCCAACCCCTACAACCCGGTCCTGGAACCGCTGCTGCGGATAGTGCGCAGCAACGACCCGAAGATCGAGACCTCGACGCTGCGGCAGATCGAGAACGCCTACCAGGTCGCCGAGCGCTGGCACCGCGGCCAGAAGCGCAAGAGCGGCGACCCGTACATCACGCACCCGCTCGCCGTCACCACGATCCTCGCCGAGCTCGGCATGGATCCGGCCACGCTCATGGCGGGCCTGCTGCACGACACGGTCGAGGACACCGAGTACGGCCTCGACCAGCTCCGCCGCGACTTCGGCGACTCGGTGGCGCTGCTCGTCGACGGCGTCACCAAGCTGGACAAGGTCAAGTTCGGCGAGGCCGCGCAGGCCGAGACCGTGCGCAAGATGGTCGTGGCGATGGCCAAGGACCCGCGCGTCCTGGTCATCAAGCTCGCCGACCGCCTGCACAACATGCGCACCATGCGGTATCTCAAGCGCGAGAAGCAGGAGAAGAAGGCGCGCGAGACCCTGGAGATCTACGCGCCGCTGGCCCACCGCCTGGGCATGAACACCATCAAGTGGGAGCTGGAGGACCTCGCCTTCGCGATCCTCTACCCCAAGATGTACGACGAGATCGTCCGCCTGGTCGCCGAGCGTGCCCCCAAGCGCGACGAGTACCTGGCCATAGTGACCGACGAGGTCCAGGCCGACCTGCGCGCGGCCCGCATCAAGGCGACGGTCACCGGCCGCCCGAAGCACTACTACAGCGTCTACCAGAAGATGATCGTCCGCGGCCGGGACTTCGCGGAGATCTACGACCTGGTGGGCATCCGCGTCCTCGTGGACACCGTCCGCGACTGCTACGCGGCGCTCGGCACGGTGCACGCGCGCTGGAACCCGGTCCCCGGCCGGTTCAAGGACTACATCGCGATGCCCAAGTTCAACATGTACCAGTCGCTGCACACGACGGTCATCGGACCCAACGGCAAGCCGGTCGAACTCCAGATCCGCACGTTCGACATGCACCGCCGCGCCGAGTACGGCATCGCCGCGCACTGGAAGTACAAGCAGGAGGCCGTCGCCGGCACCTCCAAGGTCCGCTCGGACGCGCCCCGGACCACCGGCAAGGACGACCACCTCAACGACATGGCGTGGCTGCGCCAGCTCCTCGACTGGCAGAAGGAGACCGAGGACCCCGGCGAGTTCCTGGAGTCCCTGCGCTTCGACCTCTCGCGCAACGAGGTCTTCGTCTTCACACCGAAGGGTGACGTCATAGCGCTGCCGGCGGGCGCCACCCCCGTCGACTTCTCGTACGCCGTGCACACCGAGGTCGGCCACCGCACGATAGGCGCACGCGTCAACGGACGCCTGGTGCCGCTGGAGTCCACCCTCGACAACGGCGACCTGGTGGAGGTCTTCACCTCCAAGGCGGCCGGCGCGGGCCCCTCCCGCGACTGGCTCGGCTTCGTCAAGTCGCCGCGCGCCCGCAACAAGATCCGCGCCTGGTTCTCCAAGGAGCGGCGCGACGAGGCGATCGAGCAGGGCAAGGACGCCATCGCGCGGGCGATGCGCAAGCAGAACCTGCCGATCCAGCGCATCCTCACCGGGGACTCGCTGGTCACGCTCGCGCACGAGATGCGCTACCCCGACATCTCCTCGCTGTACGCGGCGATCGGCGAGGGCCATGTCGCCGCGCAGAGCGTCGTGCAGAAGCTCGTGCAGGCACTCGGCGGCGAGGAGGCGGCCACCGAGGAGATCGACGAGGCGGTCCCGCCGGCCCGCGGCCGCAAGCGGCGCAGCAGCAACGACCCGGGTGTGGTCGTCAAGGGCGTCGACGACGTCTGGGTCAAGCTGGCCCGCTGCTGTACGCCCGTCCCCGGCGACCCCATCATCGGTTTCGTCACGCGGGGCAGCGGGGTCTCGGTTCACCGCAGCGACTGCGTGAACGTGGAGTCACTGTCCCGCGAGCCCGAGCGCATCCTCGAGGTCGAGTGGGCGCCGACGCAGTCCTCGGTCTTCCTGGTCGCCATCCAGGTCGAGGCGCTGGACCGCTCCCGGCTCCTGTCGGACGTCACCCGCGTCCTGTCCGACCAGCACGTCAACATCCTCTCCGCGGCCGTCCAGACCTCCCGCGACCGCGTCGCCACCTCCCGCTTCACCTTCGAGATGGGCGACCCCAAGCACCTGGGGCACGTCCTGAAGGCGGTCAGGGGCGTCGAGGGCGTCTACGACGTCTACCGGGTGACCTCGGCCCGGCAGCAGCGCTGAGCGGCCCGCCGTACGACGGACGAGGGCCCCGCGACTCGGGAAGGAGTCGCGGGGCCCTCGTGCCGTGCGGGTGGCGGGCCGCTCAGCCGCCGAACTCGTGCAGGCCCTTGAGCGCCTGGTCCAGAAGCGCCTGACGGCCCTCCAGCTCGCGCTCCAGCTTGTCGGCCCGGGAGGAGTTGCCCTGGGCGCGCGCCTGCTCGATCTGGCCCCGGAGCTTGTCCACGGCGGCCTGCAGCTGGCCGGTGAGACCCGCGGCACGCGCGCGTGCCTCCGGGTTCGTCCGGCTCCACTCGGCCTCCTCGGACTCCTGGATGGCCCGCTCCACGGTGTGCATCCGCGCCTCGACCTTGGGCCGCGCGTCACGCGGCACGTGACCGATGGCCTCCCAGCGCTCGTTGAGCGTGCGGAACGCGGCACGGGCCGCCTTCAGGTCCGAGACCGGCAGGAGCTTCTCGGCCTCCTCGGCGAGCTCCTCCTTGAGCTTCAGGTTCTCGGACTGCTCGGCGTCCCGCTCGGCGAAGACCGAGCTGCGGGCGGCGAAGAAGACGTCCTGGGCGCCGCGGAAGCGGTTCCACAGGTCGTCCTCGTGCTCGCGCTGGGCGCGGCCCGCGGCCTTCCACTCCGCCATCAGCTCGCGGTAGCGCGCGGCCGTCGGCCCCCAGTCGGTGGAGGCGGACAGCCCCTCCGCCTCGGCGACCAGCCGCTCCTTGGTCCGGCGGGCGTCCTCGCGCTGCGCGTCCAGCGACGCGAAGTGCGCCTTGCGGCGCTTGGAGAACGCCGAGCGCGCGTGCGAGAAGCGGTGCCACAGCTCGTCGTCCGACTTGCGGTCGAGCCGCGGCAGCCCCTTCCAGGTGTCCACCAGGGAACGCAGCCGCTCACCGGCCGCCCGCCACTGGTCGGACTGGGCCAGCTCCTCCGCCTCGGCGACCAGCGCCTCCTTGGCGTGCCGGGCCTCGTCGGACTGCTTGGCGCGCTGGTGCTTGCGCTCCTCGCGGCGGGCCGCGACGGTCTCGACGAGCTTGTCCAGCCGGGTCCGCAGGGCGGCCAGGTCACCGACCGCGTGGTGGGCGTCCACCTGCTCGCGGATGTGATCGATGGCGGTCTGGGCGTCCTTCGCCGACAGGTCGGTGGTCTTCACACGCTTCTCGAGGAGGCCGATCTCGACCACCAGGCCCTCGTACTTGCGCTCGAAGTAGGCCAGCGCCTCCTCAGGGGAGCCGGCCTGCCAGGAACCGACGACCTGCTCGCCGTCGGCCGTACGCACGTACACGGTCCCCGTCTCGTCGACGCGGCCCCACGGGTCGCTGCTCACAGCGCCTCCTCCACATGATGCCGGAGGACTTGTGGTCCCCCGGGCATCGTCCACAGTTTCGTCACGGCCAACATAGGCGACCGGCGGGTTGCCTGTCCGCATCCCGCGCGACCGAAATTACGCAGTTGGGGGTCAGGATTTCGTGACGGTGGCCTTGTTGATCACGACCGTCGCGTTGGGTGCTCCGTCGCCCCCTCCGGTGCTCTCCCCGGCGGCGGCGATCTTCTTCAGCACCTTCATCCCGGACGCCGAAACCGTGCCGAACGGGGTGTAGCTGGGCGGCAGCTGGCTGTCCTGGTAGACGAGGAAGAACTGGCTCCCTCCGGTGTGCGCCTGACCGGTGTTCGCCATCGCGATCGTGCCGGCCGGGTAGACGTTGCTCTTGAGGCTCTTGTCCTTCAGGTTCTCGTCCGGGATCGTGTAGCCGGGGCCGCCGCTGCCGGAGCCCGTCGGGTCACCGCACTGCAGCACGTAGATGCCGTTGGTGGTGAGCCGGTGGCACTTGGTGTGGTCGAAGTAGCCCTTGCCGGCGAGGAAGTCGAAGGAGTTCACGGTGTGCGGGGCCGCCGCCGCCTTCAGCGCGACGTCTATCTCACCGCACGTGGTGGCGAGCTTCATCGTGTACTTCGCCGACTTGTCTACGGTGAGGGCCGGTTCCTTCTTCCAGGTCAGCTTCTTCACCGAGCCGGGCGCGGCCTTCTCGCACGGGTCCGGCGCCTTGCTGGGGGCCTTGGCGCTCGGGGAGGTCTCGGCGCTCGCACTGGCTTTCTTGTCGTCGTCCTTGAGGACGCCGGTCGTGTAGAGCGCCACGCTGCCGATCACGATCACGCCGAGCACCGACGCGATCACCGAGTTGCGCATGCGCGCCCTGCGGCGCGCTGAGGTGCGCCGCTGCTGCTGCCGCAAGAACTTCTCCCGGGCGAGCTGCCGCTTCCGCTGTTCCTGGGTGACCACCGGGTTCTCTCCTCATGCGTCTCGTACGCCTGCTGGGACGCGTGCGTCTTGTGAGCCGACCGCCTGCGTGTGCCCCGTACCGTATATGGGTTCGCTGAGGAATCGGCAGCGCCGGTAGGCTCTGACCACAGGCGCAGCCATTCGCAAGCCACCCGTATCGACACAACGAGGGACGATCGTGCTCATTGCCGGGTTCCCCGCCGGGGCCTGGGGGACGAACTGTTATCTCGTCGCCCCCGCCGCCGGTGAGGAGTGCGTGATCATCGACCCCGGCCACCAGGCCGCCCAGGGAGTCGACGAGGCGCTGAGAAAGCATCGGCTTAAGCCCGTCGCCGTCGTCCTCACCCACGGCCACATCGACCACGTGGCCTCGGTCGTCCCGGTGTGCGGCGCGCACGACGTACCGGCCTGGATCCACCCCGAGGACCGGTACATGATGGCCGACCCGGAGAAGGCCCTCGGGCGTTCCATCGGGATGCCGCTGATGGGCGAGCTGACCGTGGGGGAGCCGGACGACGTCAGGGAGCTGACCGACGGCGCGAGGCTGGAACTGGCCGGTCTGGAGCTGTCCGTCGCGCACGCCCCCGGCCATACCAGGGGGTCGGTGACCTTCGGGATGCCCGAGACGGCGGAGATCCCGCCGGTCTTCTTCTCGGGCGACCTGCTCTTCGCCGGCTCCGTCGGACGCACCGACCTGCCCGGCGGTGACATGGCCGAGATGCTCGACTCGCTGGCCCGCGTGTGCCTGCCGCTCGACGACTCGACCGTGGTGCTGTCGGGCCACGGCCCCCAGACGACCATCGGCCAGGAGCGCGCCACCAACCCGTATCTGCGGCAGGTGGCCTCCGGCCAGGGAGCTTCGCCGGCTCCCCGACGAGGAATGTGACGAGACCTTCCGTGAGCACCTTCAAGGCCCCCAAGGGCACCTACGACCTCATCCCGCCCGACTCCGCGAAGTTCCTGGCGGTCCGCGAGGCCATCGCCGCACCCCTGCGCACCTCGGGCTACGGCTACATCGAGACACCCGGTTTTGAGAGCGTGGAGCTCTTCGCGCGCGGTGTCGGCGAGTCGACCGACATCGTGACGAAGGAGATGTACGCCTTCGAGACCAAGGGCGGCGACCAGCTCGCCCTGCGTCCCGAGGGCACCGCCTCCGTGCTGCGCGCCGCCCTGGAGGCCAACCTGCACAAGGCGGGCAACCTCCCGGTCAAGCTCTGGTACTCGGGCTCGTACTACCGCTACGAGCGCCCGCAGAAGGGCCGTTACCGCCACTTCTCGCAGGTCGGTGCCGAGGCCATCGGTGCCGAGGACCCTGCCCTGGACGCCGAGTTGATCATCCTGGCCGACCAGGCGTACCGCACGCTGGGCCTGCGGCAGTTCCGCGTCCTGCTCAACAGTCTGGGTGACAAGGAGTGCCGTCCGGTCTACCGCGCGGCCCTCCAGGACTTCCTGCACACCCTGGACCTGGACGAGGACACGCTGCGCCGTGCGGACCTCAACCCGCTCCGCGTCCTGGACGACAAACGCCCCGACGTCCAGGAGCAGTTGGCGGACGCCCCGCTGCTGCGCGACTACCTCTGCGACGCCTGCAAGGCGTACCACGAGGAGGTCCGCGACCTGGTCACGGCCGCGGGCGTCGCCTTCGAGGACGACCCCCGGCTGGTGCGCGGCCTGGACTACTACACGCGTACGACCTTCGAGTTCGTCCACGACGGTCTGGGTTCCCAGTCCGCGGTGGGCGGCGGCGGCCGCTACGACGGGCTGTCCGAGATGATCGGCGGCCCCGCGCTGCCCTCGGTGGGCTGGGCCCTGGGCGTCGACCGGACGGTCCTCGCACTGGAGGCCGAGGGCGTGGAGCTCGAACTCCCCTCCGCCACCAGCGTGTTCGCGGTGCCGCTCGGTGAGGAGGCCCGGCGCATCCTGTTCGCGAAGGTCACCGAGCTGCGCAAGGTGGGCATCGCGGCCGACTTCGCCTACGGCGACAAGGGACTCAAGGGCGCGATGAAGAACGCCAACCGCAGCGGCGCCCGCTACACGGTCGTCGCCGGCGAACGCGACCTGGCCGAGGGCCTCGTCCAGCTCAAGGACATGGAGTCCGGCGAGCAGACGGCGATCGGTGTGAACGAGATCGTGGCCGAGCTGGAGTCCAGGCTGGGCTGAGCGCGCGGGGCGGTGGCGGGTGCGGGGCGGTGCCCGGCACCCGCCACCGTGCGTTCGGGGGGTGCCGCGTGACCCGGGCGGGGGCGGGGCGGGGGTCGGCCGGTCCTCGCTGGCGCCTGTCCGGATCCGAACATTCCCGTGCCGGCGCGCGTACCTTCTTGCGTCCACCGAACGTTGGGCATACGCGGCGTGCGGCACAATGGCCCCGCCCGAAGAAGTCCCCACCCCCAAGCGATGGAATCGGCGTGATGAGCAAGACGACAGTCAAGGACGTCTCCACCGACCCCGAGCCGGAGAGCGCCGCCGCCGAGCCGCGCACGGTCGGCGGCAGTCGTGCGTTCGGCCTGCTGCTGATCATCACCGGCGCGGCCGGACTGCTCGCCGCCTGGGTCATCACGATCGACAAGTTCAAGCTGCTGGAGGCCAAGGCCGCGGGCAAGACGTTCACGCCCGGCTGCAGCCTCAACCCCGTCGTCTCCTGCGGCTCCGTCATGGAGAGCAAGCAGGCCGCCGCCTTCGGCTTCCCCAACCCGATGCTCGGCCTGGTCGCCTACGGCATCGTGATCTGCGTCGGCATGAGCCTGCTGGCCCGCGCCCGCTTCCCGCGCTGGTACTGGCTCACCTTCAACGCCGGCACCCTCTTCGGTGTCGCCTTCTGCACCTGGCTCCAGTTCCAGTCGCTGTACCGGATCAACGCGCTGTGCCTGTGGTGCTCCCTCGCCTGGGTCGCCACGATCACCATGTTCTGGTACACGACGTCGTTCAACGTCCGCCACTCCTTCCTGCCCGCCCCCCGCTGGCTCAAGGGGTTCTTCGGCGAGTTCACCTGGGTGCTGCCGGTCCTGCACATCGGCATCATCGGCATGCTGATCATGACCCGCTGGTGGGACTTCTGGACCAGCTGACGGCTCCGGTCCCGGGGCCGGTGACCGCCCCGGCCGGATTGTCAGTGGGGTGACATAGGGTTTTCACGTGGAGCCCGACCTGTTCACCGCCGCAGCAGAAGAACGCCAGGAGAAGGACCCGTCCGGCAGTCCCCTGGCGGTCCGGATGCGCCCGCGCACCCTCGACGAGGTGGTGGGCCAGCAACACCTGCTCAAGCCCGGCTCGCCCCTGCGCAGACTGGTCGGCGAGGGCGCGGGCGGCCCGGCGGGACCGTCCTCGGTGATCCTCTGGGGTCCGCCCGGCACCGGCAAGACCACCCTGGCGTACGTCGTCTCCAAGGCCACCGACAAGCGCTTCGTGGAGCTCTCGGCGATCACCGCCGGCGTCAAGGAGGTCCGCGCGGTCATCGACGGCGCCCGCCGCGCCACCGGCGGGTTCGGCAAGGAGACCGTCCTCTTCCTGGACGAGATCCACCGCTTCAGCAAGGCCCAGCAGGACTCCCTGCTCCCCGCCGTCGAGAACCGCTGGGTGACCCTGATCGCGGCGACCACCGAGAACCCGTACTTCTCGGTGATCTCCCCCCTGCTGTCCCGCTCCCTGCTGCTGACCCTCGAACCCCTCACCGATGACGACCTGCGCGCACTCCTGCGGCGCGCCGTGACCGGCGAGCGCGGCCTGAAGGGCGCCGTCGCCCTCCCCTCGGACACCGAGGAGCACCTGCTGCGGATCGCCGGCGGGGACGCCCGCCGGGCGCTGACCGCGCTGGAGGCCGCCGCCGGGGCCGCCCTCGACAAGGGCGAGACGGAGATCGGCCTCCAGACCCTGGAGGAGACCGTCGACCGCGCGGCCGTGAAGTACGACCGCGACGGCGACCAGCACTACGACGTGGCCAGCGCCCTGATCAAGTCCATCCGCGGCTCCGACGTCGACGCGGCGCTGCACTACCTGGCCCGGATGATCGAGGCCGGCGAGGACCCCCGCTTCATCGCCCGCCGCCTGATGATCTCCGCCAGCGAGGACATCGGCCTCGCCGACCCGAACGCCCTGCCGATCGCGGTCGCCGCCGCCCAGGCCGTCGCCATGATCGGCTTCCCCGAGGCCGCGCTCACCCTCAGCCACGCCACCATCGCCCTCGCCCTGGCCCCCAAGTCCAACGCCGCGACCATGGCGATCGGCGCCGCCATGGAGGACGTGCGCAAGGGGATGGCGGGTCCGGTGCCCCCGCACCTGCGGGACGGCCACTACAAGGGCGCGGCCAAACTGGGGCACGCCCAGGGGTACGTGTATCCGCACGACCTGCCCGAGGGCATCGCCTCTCAGCAGTACGCCCCGGAGGAACTCAAGGACCGCGAGTACTACGCGCCGACCCGGCACGGCGCCGAGGCCCGGTACGCGGACGCGGTCGAGTGGACCAGGAAACACCTCGGTCGGGGGCGGTCCTGACCACCCTGTAAGATGACCCGAAGCGCTGCGTCCCGTGTCCGGCTCCGGTCGGCATCACCAGAACGGGACATGCAGCCGGAACCCCTGCCACCACGGAGGGATTCCAGGAGCGTCGCGCACCGTCGAAGGTGTCGCGGGCAGCCCACCACCACCCGGTCCCCGGGACGGTCGGTGGGCCACTCGTGTGCTGCACGTTGTGCCCAGACCAGGGAGCGGCTGCCTGCCCCGTCCGCGAGGACGAAGCGGGTCTCCCGGGCTGCGGATGCGACCTCCCTTAACTCTGGTGAGCCGACATCCACGAAAGAGACAGACACAGTGGCTAATCAGCCCCGTCCCAAGGTCAAGAAGTCGCGTGCCCTCGGCATCGCGCTGACCCCGAAGGCCGTCAAGTACTTCGAGGCCCGCCCCTACCCGCCGGGCGAGCACGGCCGCGGCCGCAAGCAGAACTCGGACTACAAGGTCCGTCTGCTGGAGAAGCAGCGTCTGCGCGCGCAGTACGACGTGTCCGAGCGTCAGCTCGTCCGCGCCTACGAGCGTGCCGCCAAGACCCAGGGCAAGACCGGTGAGGCCCTGGTCATCGAGCTCGAGCGCCGTCTCGACGCGCTGGTCCTGCGTTCGGGCATCGCCCGCACGATCTACCAGGCCCGCCAGATGGTCGTCCACGGCCACATCGAGGTCAACGGTGGCAAGGTCGACAAGCCGTCGTTCCGTGTCCGTCCCGACGACGTCGTGATGGTCCGCGAGCGCAGCCGCGAGAAGACCCTCTTCTCCATCGCCCGTGAGGGCGGCTTCGCCCCCGACGGCGAGACCCCGCGCTACCTCCAGGTGAACCTCCGCGCCCTGGCCTTCCGCCTGGACCGCGAGCCGAACCGCAAGGAGATCCCGGTGATCTGCGACGAGCAGCTCGTCGTCGAGTACTACGCCCGCTGACACCGGGGCGCGGCACCACCGCACATCAGCCCGCCGTCTCCCCGCCCTTCCGGGTGGGCGAGGCGGCGGGCTCGCGCGTGTCAGGGGCCGCGGCCGTGTGCCGCACCGGCCCGCGCGGCGCCGGCACCGCGTCCATCGACGCGGGCGGCGCCCCGCTCAGCGCCCGGCGCACCGCCGTCTCCCGGCCGAGCCCAGCGCCGAGCCGTACGCACTGCTCGTACCGCTCGTCGCCCAGGCCCCGCCGGGCCGTCGTCTCGCACAGCTCGTGCGGGGCGTTGTAGTACGCCGAGCCGAACAGCGGCAGCCCCACCGAGGGCCACATCGCGGAGGCCGCGCCCTGCAGCACCGCGGCCTCGGCCGCGTCCCCCTCGACCGCCGTGACCAGGGCCAGCAGTTCGATGGCCAGCACCGACCCGAGCAGGTCGCGGAAGGCGTGCGCGCCGCTCAGACAGTCGGTGAGCAGGTCGCGGGCGCGCCCCTGGTCGCCCTCGCTCCAGGCGGCGTACGCCAGCACGTACAGCGCGTACGTCCGGGCCCAGCGCTCGCCGTGGTCCTCGCAGACCCGGCGGACGTCCTCCGACAGCCGCACCGCGCCCGGCAGATCGCCCTGGAAGGCCCGGGCCATCGCCAGCTCCACCTGACCCATCAGCACGTTGCTGTTGAGCTCGCCGATCTCCTGGTAGCGCTCCAGGGCCGAGCGCAGCAGCGTCTCCGCGCGCGCCATGTCGTCCGTGACCAGGGCGAGGCAGCCGGCCCGGTGCTCGGCGTAGGCGACCGCGGTGGGGCTCGCCACCCGCTCCGCCTCCTGCCGGCACTCCTGGAGCGCGGCCAGCGCCGGCACCTTGTCGCCCTGGAGGATCGCGACGTAACCGAGCACCCACAGCGCCTTCAGGCGGGACTGCTCGTTGCCGGAGTCCTCGCGCACGGCCTGATCCAGCCAGTGCCGCCCCTCGGAGAGCCGGCCGCAGCCCGCCCAGTAGAACCACAGCGAGCCCGCCAGGTACTGGCCGAGCGGCGCCCCGTCGGGCTCGGCCAGGCAGCGCTCCAGGGCGCAGCGCAGGTTGGGCAGTTCGGCCTCCACGCGCACGGCGACCTCGTGCTGGCGCGGGGAGAACCACTCCAGCTCGCACCAGGTGGCCAGGCCCACGTACCAGTCGCGGTGCCGGCGTCGCAGCCGGGCAGCGTCCCCGGTGGCCTCCAGCCAGTCGGCGCCGTACGCTCGTACGACCTCCAGCATCCGGTAGCGCACGCCCGTCGCGGTCTCCTCGCGGGTGAGGACGGACTGGGCCAGCAGTTCCGAGAGGACGTCGAGGACGTCGTCGGCGTCGAGGCCGCCGCCGCTGCACACGTACTCCGCCGCCTCCAGGTCGAACCGCCCGGCGAACACCGTGAGCCGCGCCCACAGCAGCCGCTCCCGGGGCGTGCACAGCTCGTGGCTCCAGCCGATCGCCGTACGGAGGGTGTGGTGGCGTGGCAGGGCGTCCCGTCCGCCGCCGGTCAGCAGCCGGAACCGGTCGTCGAGCCGTTCCAGCAGCTGGGCGGGGGACAGGGCCCGCAGCCGTCCGGCGGCCAGTTCCAGCGCCAGCGGGATCCCGTCCAGGCGCCGGCACAGCTCCCGTACGTCCGCGTCGTCCGCGACCGGTACCCCGTGCTGTGCCGCCCGGTCCAGGAACAGCGCGGCGGCCTCGTCCCCGGCGAGGGCGCCGAGCGGGAAGACCCGCTCCCCGGCCAGGGCCAGCGGCCTGCGGCCCACCGCGAGCACCCGCAGGCCGGGCAGCCGCCGCAGCAGGTCCGCCGTGAGCGCGGCACAGGCGTCCACCAGGTGCTCGATCCCGTCGAGGACCAGCAGCAGACGGCGTCCGGCGAGCAGGTCGAGGAGCGTCTCGCGGGGCGCGCGCGTGGTGTGGTCCGTCAGCCCCAGGGCCTCCACGACTGCGTAGTCGACGAACTCGGGGTCGCGCACCGGGGCCAGCTCCACCCGCCACACCTCGTCACCTCCCGCGGAGCGCGCCGCCGTGTGCGCGGCCAGGCGCGACTTGCCGACACCGCCGGGCCCCGTGACCGTGACCAGCCGCGCGGTGCCCAGGGCCCGCTCCAGCGCGGCGAGTTCGGCCGAGCGGCCCACGAACGCAGTGAGTTCCGGGGACAGGTTGCCGGTCACGGGGGTGCCGCCGGGCTGAGTGACTCGCATGGAACACGGAGCGTACTGAGCCGTGTTCGGTCCGTACAAGCGCGGCGGACGACCCGGCCGCGCGCGAGCGGCAATGCGGTACGGAGCGGCAGCCCCGGCGCGATAGGCTCATGACACTGTTTTCAGGTTCGACGTTGACCGCACGTTTCAGGGAGCGGGTGCACACAGTGTCCGGTGGAGAGGTTGCCGGGATCCTGGTGGCCGTGTTCTGGGCGATCCTGGTCTCCTTCCTCGCCGTCGCGCTGGTGAGGCTGGCCCAGACGCTCAAGGCGACCACCAAGCTCGTCGCGGACGTGACCGACCAGGCCGTCCCGCTGCTGGCGGACGCCTCCCTGGCGGTGCGCTCGGCGCAGACCCAGATCGACCGGGTCGACGCCATCGCGTCGGACGTCCAGGAGGTCACGTCGAACGCCTCCGCACTCTCCACCACCGTCGCCTCCACCTTCGGCGGCCCCCTGGTCAAGGTCGCGGCCTTCGGCTACGGCGTGCGCCGGGCCCTGGGCGGCCGCCGGGAGGACGCGCCCGCCAAGGCGCCCCGGCGTACCGTGATCGTGGGACGCACCGTCCCGGGCGCGCGGCGGGAGAAGCGGAACAACCGGGGAAAGAAGGCCTGAGCGAGCGATGTTCCGCCGTACGTTCTGGTTCGGCACGGGCGTGGCCGCCGGTGTCTGGGCCACCACCAAGGTCAACCGAAAGCTCAGGCAGCTGACCCCCGAGAACCTTGCCGCGCAGGCCGCGAACAAGGCGATCGAGACGGGCCAGCGGCTCAGGGACAGCGCCGTGGGGTTCGCCCTGGACGTCCGCGCGGGCATGGCCCAGCGGGAGGCCGAACTCGGCGAGGCCCTGGGGATCCACGCGGACCCCGAACTCCCCGCCCCCCGGCGGTACGCCGCCATCGAGAACCGCAGCAACCCGAGGTTCGTCGACCGTGACCGGACGACGGACCCGTACAACCGGAATGAGGACCACTGATGGAGTCGGCCGAGATTCGTCGCCGCTGGTTGAGCTTCTTCGAGGAGCGCGGTCACACCGTCGTCCCTTCGGCGTCGCTCATCGCGGACGACCCGACTCTGCTTCTCGTCCCGGCCGGCATGGTGCCCTTCAAGCCGTACTTCCTCGGTGAGGTCAAGCCGCCCTTCGCGCGCGCCACCAGCGTGCAGAAGTGCGTGCGCACGCCCGACATCGAAGAGGTCGGCAAGACCACGCGGCACGGCACCTTCTTCCAGATGTGCGGCAACTTCTCTTTCGGCGACTACTTCAAGGAAGGCGCCATCAAGCACGCCTGGGAGCTGCTCACCAGCCCCCAGGACAAGGGTGGTTACGGCCTGGAGCCGGAGAAGCTCTGGATCACCGTCTACCTGGAGGACGACGAGGCCGAGCGCATCTGGCGTGACGTCGTCGGCGTCCCGGCCGAGCGCATCCAGCGTCTCGGCAAGAAGGACAACTACTGGTCCATGGGCGTCCCCGGCCCGTGCGGCCCCTGCTCCGAGATCAACTACGACCGCGGCCCCGAGTTCGGCGCCGAGGGCGGCCCCGCCGTCAACGACGAGCGGTACGTGGAGATCTGGAACCTCGTCTTCATGCAGTACGAGCGCGGCGAGGGCAGGGGCAAGGAGGACTTCGAGATCCTCGGTGAGCTGCCGAGCAAGAACATCGACACGGGTCTCGGCCTGGAGCGGCTCGCCATGATTCTGCAGGGCGTGCAGAACATGTACGAGATCGACACCTCGATGGCCGTCATCAGGAAGGCCACCGACCTCACCGGCGTCGCGTACGGCCGGGCCCACGAGTCGGACGTCTCCCTGCGCGTGGTCACCGACCACATGCGCACCTCCGTCATGCTCATCGGCGACGGCGTCACCCCCGGCAACGAGGGCCGCGGCTATGTCCTGCGCCGCATCATGCGCCGCGCCATCCGCAACATGCGCCTGCTCGGCGCCACCGGCCCGGTCGTCAAGGACCTGATCGACGTCGTCATCGAGATGATGGGCCTGCAGTACCCGGAGCTCGTCACCGACCGCGAGCGCATCGAGACGGTCGCCCTCGCCGAGGAGGCCCGCTTCCTCAAGACCCTCAACGCCGGCACCAACGTCCTGGACACCGCCGTGTCCGAGACGAAGTCCGCCGGCGCCACGGTCCTGCCCGGCGACAAGGCGTTCCTGCTGCACGACACCTGGGGCTTCCCCATCGACCTCACCCTGGAGATGGCCGCCGAACAGGGCCTGTCCGTGGACGAGGACGGCTTCCGCCGCCTGATGAAGGAGCAGCGGGAGCGGGCGAAGGCCGACGCCCAGGCCAAGAAGACCGGTCACGCCGGCGCCGGCGCCTACCGTGAGATCGCCGACAAGGCGGGCGAGACAGACTTCGTCGGCTACACGGACACCGAGACCGAGTCGACGGTCGTCGGCATCCTCGTCGACGGTGCCTCCTCGCCGGCCGCCACCGAGGGCGACGAGGTCGAGATCGTCCTCGACCGCACCCCGTTCTACGCCGAGGGCGGCGGCCAGATCGGCGACACCGGCCGGATCCGGGTCGACTCCGGTGCCGTCATCGAGATCCGCGACACCCAGAAGCCGGTGCCGGGCGTGTACGTCCACAAGGGCGTCGTCCTGTTCGGCGAGGTGACCGTCGGGGCCAAGGCGCACGCCTCGATCGACGGCCGCCGCCGTACGGCCATCGCCCGCGCGCACTCCGCCACGCACCTCACCCACCAGGCCCTGCGCGACGCCCTCGGCCCGACGGCCGCCCAGGCCGGCTCCGAGAACCAGCCGGGCCGCTTCCGCTTCGACTTCGGTTCCCCCGCCGCCGTCCCGACGGCCGTGATGACCGACGTCGAGCAGAAGATCAACGAGGTGCTCGCCCGCGACCTCGACGTACGCGCCGAGGTGCTGAGCCTCGACGAGGCCAAGAAGCAGGGTGCCATCGCCGAGTTCGGCGAGAAGTACGGCGAGCGGGTCCGGGTCGTCACCATCGGCGACTTCTCCAAGGAGCTGTGCGGCGGCACGCACGTGCACAACACCGCCCAGCTCGGCCTGGTGAAGCTGCTCGGCGAGTCGTCGATCGGCTCGGGGGTGCGCCGTATCGAGGCCCTGGTGGGTGTCGACGCCTACCACTTCCTCGCCCGTGAGCACACGGTCGTCGCCCAGCTCCAGGAGCTGGTCAAGGGCCGTCCGGAGGAGCTCCCGGAGAAGATCTCCAACATGCTCGGCAAGCTGAAGGACGCCGAGAAGGAGATCGAGAAGTTCCGCGCCGAGAAGGTGCTCCAGGCCGCCGCCGGGCTCACCGACTCCGCCAAGGACGTCAACGGGGTCGCCGTGGTCACCGGCCGGGTCCCCGACGGCACGAACCCCGACGACCTGCGCAAGCTGGTCATGGACGTCCGCGGGCGCATCCAGGGCGGACGGGCCGCCGTGGTCGCCCTGTTCACGGTCAACAACGGCAAGCCGCTGACGGTCATCGCCACCAACGAGGCCGCCCGCGAGCGCGGCCTGAAGGCCGGTGAACTGGTGCGTGCGGCCGCCAGGACGCTCGGTGGCGGTGGCGGCGGCAAGCCGGACGTCGCCCAGGGCGGCGGCCAGAACCCGGCCGCCGTCGGCGAGGCCGTGGACGCGGTCGAGCGGCTCGTCGCCGAGACGGCCAAGTGACCGCGGAGGACAAGGTCATGCGTCGCGGCCGGCGGCTCGCGATCGACGTCGGGGACGCCCGCATCGGGGTCGCCTCGTGCGACCCCGACGGGATCCTCGCCACCCCGGTGGAGACGGTCCCGGGCCGTGACGTCCCGGCCGCGCACCGCCGGCTGCGGCAACTCGTCGAGGAGTACGAGCCGATCGAGGTCGTCGTCGGGCTCCCGCGCTCCCTCAAGGGGGGCGAGGGCCCGGCCGCGGTAAAGGTTCGCGGCTTCGTCCAGGAGCTCGCCAGGGGCATCGCCCCCGTGCCGGTGCGGCTCGTGGACGAGCGGATGACCACGGTGACGGCCAGTCAGGGACTGCGCGCCTCGGGGGTGAAGGCGAAGAAGGGCCGGTCGGTCATCGACCAGGCGGCCGCTGTGATCATCCTGCAGCAGGCACTGGAATCCGAACGGGTGTCAGGTAAAGCACCCGGCGAGGGCGTCGAAGTGGTCATCTGATCGCGATACGGTAACGTCCGGCGCGATGCGGCGGTGTTCGAACAGCCGCCGCACAGCAAGAGGCGGACCGGAAGCCGGGCCCGAGGTCGCGCGACCGCCGCCTCGCGGCTCTAGGGGATCGATGACTGAGTATGGCCGGGGCCAGGGCTCCGAACCGTGGCATCCGGAGGACCCGTTGTACGGGGACGGCGGATGGGAGGGACAGCAGGCCCCGACGGGCGGGCAGTCCCCCTACGAGGGCCGTCCGCAGCAGCACTACCCGGAGCACCAGCAGCATCCCCAGCAGCAGCCGCAGGCGCAGTACGGCGAGTGGGCCGAAGGCGGGCAGGTCCCGTACGACCCGGCGCAGCAGCAGTACCCCCAGCAGTTCCAGCAGCAGCAGTATCCTCAGCAGTACGACCAGCAGTACTACGCGGGCCAGCAGCAGGCGTACGACGACGGAGGCTGGGCCTCGGGCGCCCCGGTGCCCGTCCAGTACGCCGATCCCGCGGACCCCTACGGGCAGCAGGAGGCCGCCTCCTACGGCGGGGACCAGCCCGACCACTACGGCACCCCGGACGCCTATCCGCCCCCGGAACCGCCCGGCAGGCGGCGCGCCGAACCGGAGCCCAAGCCCGACTGGGACCCCGGGCCCGACGAGGGCGAGCACGCCTTCTTCGCCGGCGGGGACGACGAGGGTGAGGACGCCGGCGACGACCCGGACGACCCGCGGGGCGGCCGGGGCGACCGCAGGGGCGGCAAGAAGCCGAAGAAGCGGCGCAGCGGGTGCGCCTGCCTGGTGCTGACGGTGATCTTCGCGGGCATCGTGGGCGGGGCCGGCTACGTCGGCTACCACTACTACCAGAACCGCTTCGGCCCGGCGCCCGACTTCGCGGGTGACGGGAACGGCGACCAGGTCACCGTCGTCATCCCCAAGGACGCGGGCGGTTATGCCATCGGGCAGAAGCTGAAGGAGGAGGGCGTCGTCGAGAGCGTCGACGCGTTCGTCTCCGCGCAGCAGTCGAACCCCGACGGCAAGTACATCCAGGACGGCGTCTACACCCTGCAGAAGCACATGTCGGCGGCGAGCGCGGTCGAGCTGATGCTCAGTCCCAAGAGCCGCAGCAACCTCGTCCTCCCCGAGGGCATCCGCGACACGAAGGTCTACGAGCTGATCGACGCGCGCCTCGGGGTGGCCAAGGGCACCACGGCGAGCGTGGCGAAGAAGCAGTACAAGACCCTCGGCCTGCCCGACTGGGCCCTCGGCCACAAGAACCTGAAGGATCCGCTGGAAGGATTCCTCTACCCCTCCAGCTACGCGGTCAGCAAGGGCCAGAAGCCCGCGGCCGTCCTGAAGGACATGGTCTCCCGGGCCAACGACAAGTACGAGGAACTCGGTCTCGAGAAGAAGGCGGAGAGCCTCGGGATGGAGGGCCCGTGGCAGCTGCTGACCGCGGCGAGCCTGGCGCAGGCCGAGGGCACCAGCCACGACGATTTCCGAAAGATGGCCGAGGTCGTCTACAACCGCCTCAAGCCGGGGAACCCCGAGACCTACGGCTCGCTCGAGTTCGACTCCACGTACAACTACGTGAAGAACCAGAGCAAGATCGACCTGAGCATCGCCGAGCTGCGGAAGTACGACAACCCGTACAACACGTACTTCGTCAAGGGGCTGCCCCCCGGTCCCATCGACAACCCCGGTGAACTGGCGCTCAAGGGCGCGCTCAACCCGACGCACGACGGCTGGTACTACTTCATCTCGTTGGACGGCAAGACCAGCAAGTTCACGAAGACGCTCGCGGAACACGAGAAGCTGGTGCGGCAGTTCAACGCGTCAAGGAACTGAGACTGATGACAGCTCCCCGCAGGGCGGCCGTGCTCGGCTCGCCCATCGCCCACTCCCTGTCCCCGGTGCTGCACCGCACCGCCTACCGGGAGCTCGGCCTCACCGACTGGTCCTACGACCGCTTCGAGGTCGACGAGGCCGCGTTGCCCGCCTTCCTCGCGGACCTCGGGCCGGAGTGGGCCGGACTGTCGCTGACCATGCCGCTCAAACGGGCCGTGATCCCGCTGCTCGACGACATCACCGACACGGCGGCCTCCGTCGAGGCGGTCAACACCGTCGTGCGCACCGCGGACGGGCGCACCCTCGGCGACAACACCGACATCCCCGGCATGGTCGCCGCACTGCGCGAGCGGGGGATCGAGGAGGTCGCCTCGGCGGCCGTGCTCGGTGCCGGCGCCACCGCCTCCTCCGCGCTGGCCGCGCTGGCCCGGGTGTGCACCGGCGAGATCGCGGTGTACGTGCGCAGCGAGGCCCGTGCCGCGGAGATGCGGCAGTGGGGGAAGCGGCTGGACGTCGAGGTCCGTGTCGAGGACTGGGCGGATGCGGCCGAGGCACTGCACCGGCCGCTGGTGATCGCGACCACCCCGGCCGGCACGACGGACGCCCTGTCCGGCAGCGTGCCCGAGCGGCCCGCCACCCTCTTCGACGTGCTCTACGACCCGTGGCCCACCGAGCTCGCGGCCCGCTGGTCCGCGTACGGCGGCGCCGTGGTCAGCGGCCTGGACCTGCTCGTCCACCAGGCGGTCCTCCAGGTCGAGCAGATGACCGGGCGCACCCCGGCGCCGCTGGAGGCGATGCGCGCGGCCGGCGAGCACGCGCTCGCCGCCCGCTGAGCACTCCGCCGCCCTCCGGTACGCCGTCCGCGGACCCGGCGGTTCCAGTCACTTCGGCGTCCCGTTCCCCGTCCGGGTGGTGGACCGGCGGCCGGCCGAGGCCGCGGACGTGGGAGGATCGGAGGTGGCGGGCCGGGGCCGCGCACCCGGCCGGCAGTTGCCGTACGCGAGGACGCGCGTACGCGGGGCAGCACCAGGGCGCGCGTACTGAGGAGCACCGTTGAGCAGGTTGCGCTGGCTGACCGCGGGGGAGTCCCACGGTCCCGCACTCGTGGCGACGCTGGAGGGACTTCCCGCCGGCGTGCCGATCACCACGGAGATGGTGGGGGACCACCTGGCGAGGCGGCGGCTCGGCTACGGGCGCGGTGCGCGGATGAAGTTCGAACGGGACGAGGTGACCTTCCTCGGCGGCGTCCGGCACGGCCTCACCCTCGGCTCCCCGGTCGCGATCATGGTGGGCAACACCGAGTGGCCCAAGTGGGACCAGGTCATGTCGGCCGACCCGGTCGACCCGGAGATCCTCGCCGGTCTGGCCCGCAACGCCCCGCTGACCCGCCCGCGGCCCGGCCACGCCGACCTGGCCGGCATGCAGAAGTACGGCTTCGACGAGGCCCGGCCGATCCTGGAGCGCGCCTCCGCCCGGGAGACCGCGGCCCGCGTGGCGCTGGGCGCGGTCGCCCGCTCCTACCTCAAGGAGACGGCCGGGATCGAGATCGTCTCGCACGTGGTCGAGCTGGCGTCCGCGAAGGCCCCGCGGGGTGTTCACCCGACCCCCGCCGACGTGGAGAGGCTGGACGCCGACCCGGTGCGCTGCCTGGACGCGGACGCCTCGAAGGCGATGGTCGCGGAGATCGACCAGGCCCACAAGGACGGCGACACCCTCGGCGGTGTGGTCGAGATCCTCGCCTACGGCGTGCCGGTGGGCCTGGGTTCGCACGTGCACTGGGACCGGAAGCTGGACGCCCGGCTGGCCGGCGCCCTCATGGGCATCCAGGCCATCAAGGGCGTCGAGGTCGGCGACGGCTTCGACCTGGCGCGGGTCCCCGGCTCCAAGGCGCACGACGAGATCGTGAACACCGAGGACGGCATCCGCCGGACCTCCGGCCGCTCGGGCGGCACCGAGGGCGGTCTGAGCACCGGTGAGCTGCTGCGGGTGCGGGCCGCGATGAAGCCCATCGCGACGGTCCCGCGGGCCCTGCGGACGGTCGACGTGACCACCGGTGAGGCGACCGCCGCGCACCACCAGCGCTCGGACGTGTCGGCGGTTCCGGCGGCCGGCATCGTCGCCGAGGCCATGGTCGCCCTGGTGCTGGCCGACGCCGTCGCGGAGAAGTTCGGCGGCGACTCGGTGACCGAGACCCGCCGCAACGTCGAGTCCTACCTCGAACACCTGGCCATCCGTTGAGCGCGGCGCCCGTGGTGGTCCTGGTCGGTCCGATGGGCGTCGGCAAGTCGACCGTCGGGCGGTTGCTCGGCGAGCGGCTCGGCGTCGCCTACCGGGACACCGACGACGACATCGTGGCCGAGCAGGGCCGCACGATCGCCGAGATCTTCGTCGACGAGGGCGAGGGGGCCTTCCGCGCGATCGAGAAGCGGGCCGTGCACCGGGCCCTCGGCGAGCACGACGGCGTCCTCGCGCTGGGCGGCGGCGCGATCCTCGACGAGGACACCCGCGCGCTGCTCGCCGGGCACCGTGTGGTCTATCTCTCGATGGACGTCGAGGAGGCCGTGAAGCGCACCGGCCTGAACGCGGCGCGGCCCCTGCTCGCGGTGAACCCGCGCAAGCAGTGGCGCGAGCTGATGGAGGCCCGGCGGCACCTGTACGAGGAGATCGCCACCGCCGTCGTGGCCACCGATGACCGTACGCCCGAAGAGGTCACACAAGCGGCCCTGGACGCACTGGAGTTGAAGGAAGCATGAGCGAGGCAGTGACGCGGATCCAGGTCGGCGGCACCGCCGGCAGCGAGCCCTACGAGGTGCTGGTGGGCCGGCAACTCCTGGGCGAACTGGCCGGGTTGATCGGCGACCGGGTCAAGCGGGTCGCCGTCGTGCACCCCGAGGCGCTCGCCGAGACCGGGGAGGCGCTGCGCGCCGACCTGGCCGGCCAGGGCTACGAGGCCGTCGCCATCCAGGTGCCCAACGCGGAGGAGGCCAAGACCGCCGAGGTCGCCGCCTACTGCTGGAAGGCGCTCGGCCAGTCCGGCTTCACCCGCAGTGACGTCGTCGTCGGGGTCGGCGGCGGCTCCACCACCGACCTCGCCGGGTTCGTCGCCGCGACCTGGCTGCGCGGGGTGCGCTGGATCGCCGTCCCGACCACCGTGCTGGCCATGGTGGACGCGGCCGTCGGCGGCAAGACCGGCATCAACACCGCCGAGGGCAAGAACCTGGTCGGCGCCTTCCACCCGCCGGCCGGCGTGCTGTGCGACCTCGCCGCGCTGGACTCGCTCGCGGTCAACGATTACGTCTCCGGACTCGCCGAGATCATCAAGGCCGGCTTCATCGCCGACCCGGCGATCCTGGACCTCATCGAGGCCGACCCGCAGGCGGCCCGCACCCCGGCCGGCCCGCACACCGCCGAACTCATCGAGCGGTCCATCCGGGTCAAGGCCGAGGTCGTCTCCTCCGACCTCAGGGAGTCGGGCCTGAGGGAGATCCTCAACTACGGGCACACACTCGCCCACGCCATCGAGAAGAACGAGCGCTACAAGTGGCGCCACGGCGCCGCCGTCTCGGTGGGCATGCACTTCGCCGCCGAACTGGGCCGCCTCGCGGGCCGGTTGGACGACGCCACCGCCGACCGGCACCGCACCGTCCTGGAGTCCGTCGGACTGCCGCTGCACTACCGCCACGACCAGTGGCCCAAGCTGCTGGAGACGATGCGGGTCGACAAGAAGTCCCGCGGCGACCTGTTGCGCTTCATCGTCCTCGACGGACTGGCCAAGCCCACCGTCCTCGAAGGGCCGGACCCGGCCGTGCTGCTCGCCGCGTACGGCGAAGTGGGCGAGTAAGTACGCCGGTGCACCTTCCGTCCGATCTGCCGTACGGACACGGGCACTTCGGGGCCTCCCCGGCCGTTCACCAAATGACGGCCGGGGACGGTACCGTTCGGTAGGGAACGGGGTTCGCACCCCGCTGCCGGTGCTCCTCGCCCGCCATCGGCGAGCCGAGGGGCGTATCGGTGTCGAGAGGGCGAGCGCGGAGTCCTGCGGGGCCGAGCACGGTCGGGCTCCCGACTCCGGCGGAGAGACCCGCGGGCGCATGCGCCGAACGACACGAGACGGAGTGGCACCGGATGCAGCACGCAGTGGGTTCTCCGCTGCCGCCGCCCCACGGACCGGGGCACGGACCGGCCGCCGGCTGGTCGCAGGCCGCACACCATCCGGGACCGCCCCACCCCGGCGCGCACCAGGGTTCCGTCCCCGGGCCCGAAGCACCACCGGCCCCGGGGTACGCACCGGCCCCCGCGGGCCCGGTGCCGCCCGCCCCGCACCACGCGCCCGTCCCGCCCGGCCCCCCGCACCCGCAGGCGGCGCACGCCCCGGACACCACCGGCCATGTGCCGCTGCCCCCCGGCGGGCCAGTGGCCATGCCCAGCGCGCCGCCCGCCACGGCCGCGCCCGACCCCACCGGCACGACCCTCGCGGTGCTGCTGATCGGGCCGGCCGGCGCGGGGAAGACGAGCGTGGCCAAGTACTGGGCGGACCACCGGCGGGTCCCCACCGCCCACATCAGCCTCGACGACGTACGCGAGTGGGTCCGCTCGGGCTTCGCCGACCCCCGGTCCGGGTGGAACGACCACTCGGAGGCGCAGTACCGCCTCGCCCGCCGCACCTGCGGCTTCGCCGCGCGCAACTTCCTCGCCAACGGCATCTCCTGCATCCTCGACGACGCCGTCTTCCCCGACCGCCCGGTGGTCGGCCTGGGCGGCTGGAAGCGGCACGTGGGACCCGGCCTGCTGCCGGTCGTCCTGCTGCCCGGCCTGGAGATCGTCCTGGAGCGCAACGCCGAGCGCTCCGGCAACCGCCGCCTCGCCGACGAGGAGGTCGCCCAGATCCACGGCCGCATGGCCGGCTGGTACGGCTCCGGCCTCCCGATCATCGACAACTCCCAGCTCGACGTGGACCAGACGGCCCGCGTCCTGGACGAGGTACTGGCCCGGTCGATCGCCAGCCCGCCGAACTGGTAGCCCGGGCCGGTCCCCTGGTCAGGACCGCCGCACCCCCCACTCGGACTCCCTCAACCGGCGCCGTCCGCGCGCAGCTCATACGCTCGATGCATGTCAGAGGTGTACGCGGCTCGCCGGACCCGGCTGAAGGAACGCTGTCACGCGGGCGGCAGCGCGGCGGCGCTTGTCTCCCGTCCCGCCAACGTGCGCTATCTCGCGGGCGCCGCCCCGAGGGGCGCCGTGCTGCTGCTCGGCAGGACCGAGGACCTGCTGCTGTGCACCGGCCCCCCGGACGACCGAGCCCTCGAAGGCAGGCCGGACGAGGCCGTGCGGGTGCGGCCGCTGCCCGGCCGGGGCGGTGACGCGGCCGTGGCCGCCGCCGACCTCGCCCTCGGCCAGGGCGCCGACTCCCTCGCCGTCGAGGAGCACCATCTCACGGTGGCCAGGCACCGGGCGATCCGCTCCGTGGTGCCACGGCTGCGCCTGGCCGACCTGGGTGGCGCGGTCGAGCAGCTCAGGATCGTCAAGGACGAGGAGGAGATCTCCTGTCTGCGCATCGGCGCGGAGATCGCCGACCAGGCGCTGGGGGAGCTGCTGGAGTCGATCCTCGTCGGCCGGACCGAGCGGCATCTCGCCCTGGAACTGGAGCGCCGGCTCGTGGACCACGGCGCCGACGGCCCCGCCTTCGCGACCTCCGTCGCCACCGGCCCGAACTCCGGCCGGCGCGGGCACCGCCCCACCGACCGCCGGGTGGAGGAGGGCGACTTCCTTTCTGTCTGCCTCGGCGCCCGCTACCGCGGCTACCGCTGTGAGATCGGCCGTACCTTCGTCATCGGCACGTCTCCCGCGGACTGGCAGATCGAGATGTACGACCTCGTCTTCGCTGCCCAGCGCGCCGGACGGGAGATGCTGGTACCCGGCGCCGCCTACCGTGACGTGGACCGCGCCGCCCGCCACGTGCTCGACTCGGCGGGGTACACGGAGGGCCTCCCGGCACTCACCGGGCACGGTGTCGGACTCGAAATCGACGAGGACCCGCAGTTGGCCCCCGCGGCCATGGGTAAACTGGACGCTTGCGTGCCGGTCACCGTCGAACCGGGGGTCCACCTCCCGGGCCGGGGCGGTGTCAGGATCGATGACACGCTCGTCGTACGCCCCGAGGCGGACGGCGGACCCGAGCTACTCACCATCACGACCAAGGAGCTGCTCGCGCTGTAGCTTTCCGAGCTGTGCGCGTGCGCCGGGGTCGTCCACGTCAGTCCAGGAGATTCCGCAACCGTGGCTTCCACGAACGACCTCAAGAACGGCCTGGTGCTCAAGCTCGAAGGCGGCCAGCTCTGGTCCGTCGTCGAGTTCCAGCACGTCAAGCCCGGCAAGGGCCCGGCCTTCGTGCGCACCAAGCTGAAGAACGTGCTCTCCGGCAAGGTCGTCGACAAGACGTTCAACGCCGGCGTCAAGGTCGAGACGGCCACGATCGACAAGCGCGACATGCAGTTCTCGTACATGGACGGCGAGTACTTCGTCTTCATGGACATGGACACCTACGACCAGCTGATGGTCGACCGCAAGTCCGTCGGCGACGCCGCCAACTTCCTGATCGAGGGCTTCACGGCCACCGTCGCGCAGCACGAGGGCGCGGTGCTCTTCGTCGAGCTGCCGGCCGCCGTCGAGCTGACCATCTCGGAGACCGAGCCGGGCGTGCAGGGCGACCGCTCCACCGGCGGCACCAAGCCCGCCACGCTGGAGACGGGCCACCAGATCCAGGTGCCGCTCTTCATCACCACCGGTGAGAAGATCAAGGTCGACACCCGCACCAGCGACTACCTCGGCCGGGTGAACAGCTAGCCGTGGCTGCTCGCAACACGGCCCGCAAGCGCGCCTTCCAGATCCTCTTCGAGGGCGACCAGCGCGACGCGGACGTTCTGACGGTCCTCGCGGACTGGGTCCGGCTCTCCCGGGCCGACACCCGGCAGCCGCCGGTGAGCGAGTACACGATGCAGCTGGTCGAGGGCTACGCGCTGCACGCGACGCGTATCGACGAGCTGATCGCCCAGTACTCGGTCGGCTGGACGCTGGACCGGATGCCGGTCGTCGACCGCAACATCCTGCGGCTCGGCGCCTACGAGCTGATCTGGGCCGACGAGACGCCCGACGCCGTCGTGCTCGACGAGATGGTGCAGCTGGCGAAGGAGTTCTCCACGGACGACTCGCCGTCGTTCGTGAACGGCCTGCTCGGCCGTCTCAAGGACCTGAAGCCCACCCTGCGCCGCGACGGGGCCTGACAGGCCGCGACGGGGCCGAGGGGACCGTAGAGACACGACATGACGCCTGAGGGCCCGCAGCGAGACCGCTGCGGGCCCTCAGGCGTCCCGCGGCGCCCCCGGCGCCCGAGGGGGCGCGCAAAGGGCGTGGGAAGCGCGAAACCGCCGGGGGTGGCCGGAAGCCTGAGCTTCCGGCCACCCCCGGCGGCACGTTTCTGCTGGAGCGGTGAGGCTCAGTTCTCCTCGTGGGCGACCGCGCGGCGGGCGTCCGCGTCGAGCACACCCCAGCTGATCAGCTGCTCGGTGAGGACCGAGGGCGACTGGTCGTAGATGACGGCGAGTGTGCGCAGGTCGTCCTGGCGGATCGAGAGCACCTTGCCGTTGTAGTCGCCGCGCTGGGACTGGATCGTCGCCGCGTACCGCTGGAGGGGGCCCGCCTTCTCGGCCGGCACGTGAGCCAGCCGCTCCAGGTCCAGCACCAGCTTCGGCGGCGGCTCCGCGGCTCCGCCCGGAGTGGTGCCCGGCAGCAGCTCCTGCACGGGAACCCCATAGAAATCAGCCAGTTCGGCGAGCCGCTGCACGGTCACGGCGCGGTCGCCGCGCTCGTAGGACCCGACCACGACCGCCTTCCAGCGTCCCTGGGACTTCTCCTCGACACCGTGGAGGGAAAGGCCCTGCTGGGTGCGGATGGCCCGGAGCTTGGCCCCGAGCTGTTTGGCGTATTCGCTGGACATATAGCTCCCCGGACACTGTGACTACGCGGCCAGGCCGCGCGGCTGGTAACTCACTGTGAGGTTACGCAGCGTTACACTCCTGCGTCAAGCCGAATGGTCCGCACCGGCTCTCCCTCGCCGGTGGTGGCCGATTACGCCAGAGGGGTGATCAGGGCCGTCGACCCGGCCTGCTAACGTGGGTGGCGCAAATCCGACGTCCTTTAAGGTCCGTCCCGTGAGGCGGAGAAGGAGGTCCGTTTCACATGGACACGCACGACACGCAGGAAACGCACGGCACCGGGCAGTCCGACGCGCGCCCGGTCCTCGAGGCCCCGGACATCGCACGGGTCCTCACCCGCATCGCCCACGAGATCGTGGAACGCGCCAAGGGCGCCGACGACGTGGTGCTTCTCGGCATTCCGACCCGGGGCGTCCATCTCGCCCAGCGGCTCGCCGCCAAGCTGGAGCAGATCACCGACCGCACCGTCCCGGTGGGCTCCCTCGACATCACCATGTACCGCGACGACCTGCGCATGCACCCGCCGCGCGCGCTGGCCCGCACCGAGATCCCCGGTGACGGCGTCGACGGCAGACTGGTCGTCCTCGTCGACGACGTGCTCTTCTCCGGCCGCACCATCCGTGCCGCCCTCGACGCCCTCGGCGACATCGGGCGCCCCCGCGCGGTCCAGCTCGCGGTCCTGGTGGACCGCGGTCACCGCGAACTGCCCATCCGCGCCGACTACGTCGGCAAGAACCTCCCCACGTCGCTGCGGGAGACGGTCAGGGTCCAGCTCGCCGAGGAGGACGGTCGCGACACCGTGCTGCTCGGCGTGAAGCAGACCGCCCCGGCGCGCGAGCAGTAGCAGCGCTCAGCCGTCCGCCGCCGAGTGCTGCGCCCCCGCACGCCCGGCGGTGCCCCCGGGCTTCCGGCCCCCCGTGTCCCCACCTGAACTGCCTTACGGAGCCTGACAGATGCAGCGTCATCTCATCTCGGCCGCCGACCTCACCCGCGACGACGCCGTCCTGATCCTCGACACCGCCGAGGAGATGGCCCGGGTCGCCGACCGGCCGATCAAGAAACTGCCGACCCTGCGCGGCCGTACCGTCGTCAACCTGTTCTTCGAGGACTCCACCCGCACCCGGATCTCCTTCGAGGCCGCCGAGAAGCGGCTGTCCGCGGACGTCATCAATTTCAGCGCCAAGGGCTCCAGCGTCTCCAAGGGCGAGTCCCTCAAGGACACCGCGCAGACCCTGGAGGCGATGGGCGTCGACGCGGTCGTCATCCGGCACGGCGCCTCGGGGGCGCCCTACCGGCTCGCCACCTCCGGCTGGGTCGACGCCACCGTCATCAACGCCGGCGACGGCACCCACCAGCACCCCACGCAGGCCCTGCTCGACGCCTTCACCATGCGGCGCCGCCTGGTCGGCCGGGACGCCGGGCTCGGCAACGACCTGGCGGGCAAGCGCATCACGATCGTCGGCGACGTCCTGCACAGCCGGGTCGCCCGCTCCAACGTCGACCTGCTGCACACCCTCGGCGCCGAGGTGACCCTCGTCGCGCCGCCGACCCTGGTGCCGGTCGGCATCGAGGCCTGGCCGTGCGAGGTGTCCTACGACCTGGACAGCACCCTGCCGAAGTCCGACGCCGTGATGATGCTGCGGGTCCAGCGCGAGCGGATGAACGCGGCGTTCTTCCCCACCGAGCGCGAGTACTCCCGCCGCTACGGCCTCGACGGCGACCGCATGGCGCGGATGCCCGAGCACGCCATCGTGATGCACCCCGGCCCGATGGTCCGGGGCATGGAGATCACCGCCGAGGTCGCCGACTCCGACCGCTGCACCGTCGTGGAGCAGGTCGCCAACGGTGTCTCCATCCGGATGGCCGTGCTCTACCTGCTTCTGGGGGGCGCCGTGTTCGACCCGAAGAACGCTCCCGCCGACAGCCACACCCGTATCGAGGAGAAGTAGGAACCATGAGCAAGATCCTGATCCGGGGCGCGAAGGTGCTCGGCGGCGAGCCGCAGGACGTGCTGATCGACGGCGCGGAGATCGCGGCCGTCGGCAGCGGCCTGGCGGCCGGGGACGCCGAGGTCGTCGAGGCCGGCGGCAAGGTCCTCCTGCCGGGCCTGGTCGATCTGCACACCCACCTGCGCGAGCCCGGCCGCGAGGACTCCGAGACCGTTCTGACCGGCACCCGCGCGGCCGCCTCCGGCGGCTACACCGCGGTGTTCGCCATGGCCAACACCTTCCCGGTCGCCGACACCGCCGGAGTCGTCGAGCAGGTCTACCGGCTCGGCCAGGAGCACGGCTACTGCGACGTCCAGCCCATCGGCGCGGTCACCGTCGGCCTGGAGGGCAGCAAGCTCGCCGAGCTGGGCGCCATGTACGAGTCCGCCGCCGGAGTCACCGTCTTCTCCGACGACGGCAAGTGCGTCGACGACGCCGTGATCATGCGGCGGGCCCTGGAGTACGTGAAGGCGTTCGGCGGAGTCGTCGCCCAGCACGCCCAGGAGCCGCGGCTCACCGAGGGCGCCCAGATGAACGAGGGCGTCGTCTCCGCCGAGCTCGGGCTCGGGGGCTGGCCCGCGGTGGCCGAGGAGTCGATCATCGCCCGTGACGTCCTGCTCGCCGAGCACGTCGGCTCCCGCGTCCACATCTGCCACCTCTCGACCGCCGGCTCCGTCGAGATCGTCCGCTGGGCCAAGTCCCGCGGCATCGACGTCACCGCCGAGGTCACCCCGCACCACCTCCTGCTCACCGACGAGCTGGTGCGGACGTACAACCCGGTCTACAAGGTCAACCCGCCGCTGCGCACCGAGCGGGACGTGCACGCCCTGCGTGAGGCGCTCGCCGACGGCACGATCGACATCGTCGCCACCGACCACGCCCCGCACCCGCACGAGGACAAGGACTGCGAGTGGGCCGCGGCCGCCATGGGCATGGTCGGCCTGGAGACGGCCCTCTCGGTGGTCCAGGCGACGATGGTCGACACCGGCCTGCTCGACTGGGCCGGCGTCGCCGACCGCATGTCCGCCGCGCCCGCGCGCATCGGCCGGGCCACCGGCCACGGCCGGCCCGTCTCGGCAGGTGAGCCCGCCAACCTCGTCCTCGTCGACACGGAATACCGTGGGTCGGTGGACCCCGCGGGCTTCGCCTCGCGCAGCCGCAACACCCCCTACGCGGGCCGCGAGCTGCCGGGCCGGGTCAGCCACACCTGGCTGCGGGGCAAGGCCACGCTCGTCGACGGGAAGCTCACGTGACACCTGTAATCCTGCTGGCCGCCGAGAAGAAGTCGGCCGAGGTCACCGACTGGGCCGCCCGCGTCGGCTGGCTCGTCGGGCTCGCCCTCTTCGTCGCGCTCGTCTACTGGCTGATGCGCGAGGGCTGGAAGTGGCGCGGCACGCTCCAGGGCGACCTGCCGGAGCTGCCCGCCCGCCCGTCGCCCACCACCCCCCTCAACCGGGGCGGCAAGCCGCCCCTGCCTGAAACGCCGGAGGACCCCGGCCCGGCGAGACTGACCCTGAGCGGTCGCTACCACGGCTCGACCACCGCCGGGCAGTGGCTGGACCGCATCGTGGCGCACGGCCTCGGCAGCCGCAGCCGGGTCGAGCTCACGCTGACGGACGCGGGCCTGGACGTCGTACGCCCCGGCGCGAACGACTTCTTCGTCCCCGTGGCCGCACTGCGCGGGGCCCGGCTCGACAAGGGCATCGCGGGCAAGGTCCTTACCGAGGGCGGCCTGCTCGTCGTCACCTGGGCCCACGGCGACCGGCTGATCGACTCCGGGTTCCGCTCGGACCGGGCGGCCGAACACCTCGCCTGGGTCGACGCCCTCAACTCCATGACCGAAACAACCACCACGGAAGGCGCCGAACGATGACGACCTCCAAGCAGGGGAACGCCTCGCAGAGGAAAGAGGCGCTTCCCGCCGTACTCGTCCTGGAGGACGGCCGGATCTTCCGGGGCCGCTCCTACGGGGCGGTGGGGGAGACCTTCGGCGAAGCCGTGTTCTCCACCGGAATGACCGGCTACCAGGAGACGCTGACCGACCCGTCGTACCACCGGCAGGTCGTGGTGATGACCGCGCCGCACGTCGGCAACACCGGCGTCAACGACGAGGACCCCGAGTCCGGGCGGATCTGGGTCGCCGGCTACGTCGTGCGCGACCCCGCGCGCGTGCCCTCCAACTGGCGCTCGCGCCGCTCCCTCGACGAGGAGCTGGCCCGACAGGGCGTCGTCGGGATCTCCGGCATCGACACCCGGGCGCTGACCCGGCACCTGCGTGAGCGCGGCGCGATGCGCGTCGGCGTCTTCTCCGGCAACGCGCTGCCCGACCACGAGACCATGCTCGCGCGGGTGCGCCAGGCCCCGGAGATGCAGGGCGCCGACCTGGCGGCGGAGGTCGCCACCAAGGAGGCGTACGTCGTCCCGGCGATCGGCGAGCGGAGGTTCACCGTCGCCGCCCTCGACCTCGGCATCAAGGGCATGACCCCGCACCGGATGGCCGAGCGGGGCATCGAGGTGCACGTGCTGCCCGCCACGGCGAGCGTCGACGACGTGTACGCCGCGAACCCCGACGGCGTGTTCTTCTCCAACGGCCCCGGCGACCCGGCCACCGCCGACCACCCGGTCTCCGTCATGCGGGCGGTGCTGGAGCGCGGTACGCCGCTGTTCGGCATCTGCTTCGGCAACCAGATCCTCGGACGGGCGCTGGGCTTCGGCACGTACAAGCTGAAGTACGGCCACCGGGGCATCAACCAGCCGGTGCAGGACCGTACGACCGGCAAGGTCGAGGTCACCGCGCACAACCACGGCTTCGCCGTCGACGCCCCGCTCGACACGGTGTCCGACACCCCCTTCGGGCGCGCCGAGGTCTCCCACGTCTGCCTCAACGACGACGTGGTGGAGGGCCTCCACCTGCTCGACCGGCCGGCCTTCAGCGTCCAGTACCACCCCGAGGCGGCGGCGGGCCCGCACGACGCCGCCTACCTGTTCGACCGCTTCGTCTCCCTGATGGAGGGCCAGCGTGCCTAAGCGCTCCGACATCCAGTCCGTCCTGGTCATCGGCTCCGGCCCGATCGTCATCGGCCAGGCCGCCGAGTTCGACTACTCCGGCACCCAGGCCTGCCGCGTCCTGCGCGCCGAGGGCCTCAGGGTGATCCTGGTCAACTCCAACCCGGCGACGATCATGACCGACCCGGAGATCGCCGACGCGACCTACGTCGAGCCGATCACCCCGGAGTTCGTCGAGAAGATCATCGCCAAGGAGCGGCCCGACGCGCTGCTGCCCACGCTCGGCGGGCAGACCGCCCTCAACACCGCGATCTCCATGCACGAGCAGGGTGTGCTGGAGAAGTACGGGGTCGAGCTGATCGGCGCCAACGTCGAGGCCATCCACAAGGGCGAGGACCGCGACCTGTTCAAGGGCGTGGTGGAGGCCGTACGCGAGAAGATCGGGCACGGCGAGTCCGCCCGGTCGGTCATCTGCCACTCCATGGACGACGTGCTCGCGGGCGTCGAGACGCTCGGCGGCTACCCCGTCGTCGTCCGGCCCTCCTTCACCATGGGCGGCGCCGGCTCCGGCTTCGCCCACGACGAGGAGGAGCTGCGCCGCATCGCCGGCCAGGGCCTCACGCTCTCCCCGACCACCGAGGTGCTCCTGGAGGAGTCCATCCTCGGCTGGAAGGAGTACGAGCTGGAGCTGATGCGCGACAAGCACGACAACGTCGTGGTCGTCTGCTCCATCGAGAACTTCGACCCGATGGGCGTGCACACCGGCGACTCGATCACCGTCGCGCCGGCCATGACGCTGACCGACCGCGAGTACCAGCGGCTGCGGGACATCGGCATCGCGATCATCCGCGAGGTCGGCGTCGACACCGGCGGCTGCAACATCCAGTTCGCCGTCGACCCGGCCGACGGCCGGATCATCGTCATCGAGATGAACCCGCGGGTCTCGCGCTCCTCGGCCCTGGCGTCGAAGGCGACCGGCTTCCCCATCGCCAAGATCGCCGCGAAGCTGGCCGTCGGCTACACCCTCGACGAGATCCCCAACGACATCACGGAGAAGACCCCGGCGTCGTTCGAGCCGACCCTCGACTACGTGGTCGTCAAGGTCCCCCGGTTCGCCTTCGAGAAGTTCCCGTCGGCGGACTCCACCCTCACCACCACCATGAAGTCGGTCGGTGAGGCGATGGCGATCGGCCGCAACTTCACCGAGGCCCTGCAGAAGGCGCTGCGCTCCCTGGAGAAGAAGGGCAGCCAGTTCACCTTCGTCGGCGAGCCGGGCGACAAGGACGAGCTGCTGGCGCTGGCCGTCCGGCCGACCGACGGCCGGATCAACACCGTCATGCAGGCCATCCGCGCGGGCGCGACCCAGGAGGAGGTCTTCGAGTTCACGAGGATCGACCCGTGGTTCGTCGACCAGATGTTCCTGATCAAGGAGACCGCCGACGAGCTGGCCGAGGCGCCCGAGCTGACCGCGGACCTGCTGGCCGAGGCCAAGCGGCACGGCTTCTCCGACCAGCAGGTCGGTGAGATCCGCGGGCTGCGCGAGGACGTCGTCCGCGAGGTGCGGCACGCGCTGGGCATCCGCCCGGTCTACAAGACGGTCGACACCTGCGCCGCCGAGTTCGCCGCGAAGACGCCGTACTTCTACTCCTCCTACGACGAGGAGAGCGAGGTCGCGCCCCGCGAGAAGCCCGCGGTGATCATCCTGGGCTCCGGTCCCAACCGCATCGGCCAGGGCATCGAGTTCGACTACTCCTGCGTCCACGCCTCCTTCGCGCTGAGCGACGCCGGGTACGAGACGGTGATGGTCAACTGCAACCCGGAGACCGTCTCCACCGACTACGACACCTCCGACCGCCTGTACTTCGAGCCGCTCACGCTGGAGGACGTGCTGGAGATCGTGCACGCGGAGGCCAAGGCCGGCCCGATCGCGGGCGTGATCGTGCAGCTCGGCGGGCAGACCCCGCTGGGCCTCGCGCAGGCGCTGAAGGACAACGGCGTGCCGGTCGTCGGCACCCCGCCCGAGGCGATCCACGCCGCCGAGGACCGCGGCGCCTTCGGCCGGGTGCTGGCCGAGGCGGGCCTGCCGGCCCCCAAGCACGGCACCGCGACCACCTTCACCGGCGCCAAGGCCATCGCCGACGAGATCGGCTACCCGGTCCTCGTCCGGCCCTCGTACGTCCTCGGCGGACGCGGCATGGAGATCGTCTACGACGAGACCCGCCTGGAGTCCTACATCGCGGAGTCCACCGAGATCAGCCCCTCCCGGCCGGTGCTGGTGGACCGCTTCCTCGACGACGCCATCGAGATCGACGTCGACGCCCTGTACGACGGCGAGGAGCTGTACCTCGGCGGAGTCATGGAGCACATCGAGGAGGCCGGCATCCACTCGGGCGACTCGGCGTGCGCCCTGCCGCCGATCACCCTCGGCGGCTTCGACATCAAGCGCCTGCGCGCCTCCACCGAGGCCATCGCCCGCGGGGTCGGGGTGCGCGGGCTGATCAACATCCAGTTCGCCATGGCGGGCGACATCCTCTACGTCCTGGAGGCCAACCCGCGCGCGTCCCGCACCGTCCCCTTCACCTCGAAGGCGACCGCGGTGCCGCTGGCCAAGGCCGCCGCCCGCATCTCGCTGGGCGCCACCGTCGCCCAGCTGCGCGCCGAGGGCCTGCTGCCGGCCAACGGCGACGGCGGGGAACTCCCGCTCGACGCGCCGATCTCCGTCAAGGAGGCGGTCATGCCGTGGTCGCGCTTCCGCGACATCTACGGCCGGGGCGTCGACACCGTGCTGGGCCCGGAGATGCGCTCGACCGGCGAGGTCATGGGCATCGACTCCGTCTTCGGCACGGCGTACGCCAAGTCGCAGGCGGGGGCCTACGGTCCGCTGCCCACCAAGGGCCGGGCGTTCATCTCGGTCGCCAACCGGGACAAGCGCTCGATGATCTTCCCGGCGCGGGAGCTGGTCGCGCACGGCTTCGAGCTCCTCGCCACCTCCGGCACGGCCGAGGTGCTCAAGCGCAACGGCATCAACGCCACCGTGGTGCGCAAGCAGTCCGAGGGCATCGGGCCGAACGGCGAGCGGACCATCGTCCAGCTGATCCACGACGGCGAGGTCGACCTCATCGTCAACACGCCCTACGGCACCGGCGGCCGCCTCGACGGCTACGAGATCCGTACGGCGGCCGTGGCGCGCTCGGTGCCGTGTCTGACGACCGTGCAGGCGCTCGCCGCGGCCGTCCAGGGCATCGACGCCCTCAACCACGGTGACGTGGGCGTCCGTTCACTCCAGGAACACGCACAACACCTGACCGCGGCCCGCGACTAGCCGAGAGGGGGACACCGGAAACGGTGTCCCCCTCTTCATGAGGTCACCGACGACTTCAAGAGGGACACCGAGATGTACAAACTCTTCTTCCGTCTGGTCTTCCAGCGCATGGACCCCGAACAGGCCCATCACCTGGCCTTCCGCTGGATCCGGCTCGCCGCCCGCGTACCGGTGCTGCGCACGTTCGTCGCGGCCGCGCTGGCGCCCCGTCACAAGGAGCTGCGCACCGAGGCCTTCGGGCTGCGCATGCACGGCCCGTTCGGGCTCGCCGCCGGGTTCGACAAGAACGCGGTCGCCGTCGACGGCATGTCGATGCTGGGCTTCCACCACGTCGAGATCGGCACGGTCACGGGGGAGGCGCAGCCGGGCAACCCCCGCACACGCCTGTTCCGGCTCGTCGCCGACCGGGCGCTGATCAACCGCATGGGCTTCAACAACGAGGGCTCGCTGGCCGTCGCCGCGCGGCTGGCCTCCCGCACGCCGGTCTTCCGGACCGTCGTGGGCGTCAACATCGGCAAGACCAAGGCCGTACCGGAGGCCGAGGCGACCGCGGACTACGTGAAGTCGGCCGAGCGGCTGGCGCCGTACGCGGACTACCTCGTCGTCAACGTCTCCTCCCCGAACACGCCCGGTCTGCGCAACCTCCAGGCGACCGAGGCGCTGCGCCCACTGCTGACCGCCGTGCGCGAGGCCGCCGACCGCAGCGTCACCACGCGCCGGGTCCCCCTCCTGGTGAAGATCGCTCCGGACCTCGCGGACGAGGACGTGGACGCCGTCGCCGACCTCGCCGTCGAACTGGGCCTGGACGGGATCATCGCCACCAACACCACCATCGCGCGCGAGGGGCTCGGTCTGAGGTCCGCGCCCGCGCTGGTCAAGGAGGCCGGCGGGTTGTCCGGCGCTCCGCTCAAGGCACGCTCCCTGGAGGTGCTGCGCCGCCTCTACGCGCGCGTGGGCGACCGGATCACCCTGGTGGGCGTCGGCGGCATCGAGAACGCCGAGGACGCCTGGCAGCGCATCCTGGCCGGCGCCACGCTGGTCCAGGGCTACAGCGCGTTCGTCTACGAGGGCCCCTTCTGGAGCCGCGCCCTGCACAAGGGCCTCGCCGCCCGCCTCCGCACGAGCCCGTACGCCACCCTCGCCGACGCGGTCGGCGCCGACGCAAGGAAGACGGCATGACGGTCCTGGAACCCTTCGGCGCCCGGCTGCGCCGCGCCATGGACGAGCGCGGCCCGCTGTGCGTCGGCATCGACCCGCACGCGTCCCTGCTCACCGAGTGGGGCCTGAACGACGACGTCGCCGGCCTCGAGCGCTTCAGCCGTACCGTGGTCGAGGCGACGGCCGACCGGGTCGCCGTCCTGAAGCCGCAGAGCGCGTTCTTCGAGCGGTTCGGCTCGCGCGGTGTCGCCGTCCTGGAGCGGACGGTCGCCGACGCCCGGGCGGCCGGCGCGCTGGTCGTGATGGACGCCAAGCGCGGCGACATCGGCTCGACCATGGCCGCCTACGCCGAGTCCTTCCTGCACAAGGACTCCCCGCTGTTCTCGGACGCCCTGACCGTCTCGCCGTACCTCGGCTACGGCTCGCTGTCCCCGGCCGTCGCCCTGGCGCGGGAGAGCGGGGCCGGACTGTTCGTCCTGGCGCTCACCTCCAACCCGGAGGGCGGCGAGGTCCAGCACGCGGTCCGCGCGGACGGCCGGACGGTGGGAGCGACGATGCTGGCGCACCTGGCCGCCGAGAACGCGGGGGAGGAGCCCCTGGGTTCCTTCGGCGCGGTCGTCGGGGCCACGCTGGGCGACCTGTCGTCCTACGACCTCGACATCGCCGGGCCGCTTCTGGCACCCGGTATCGGGGCCCAGGGGGCGACTCCGGCCGACCTTCCGGCGGTCTTCGGGCGGGCGGTGCGCAACGTCGTGCCCAACGTCAGCCGGGGGGTCCTGCGGCACGGTCCCGACGTCGGGGCGCTGCGCGGGGCCGCGGAGCGCTTCGCGACGGAGATCCGTGTCGCACTGGCGGCGGTCTGAGGCTTTCGTGACGGCCGTCGCGGGTGTTCGAGTCGGTCGATCGAGTCCTCCGATGAGTGGCTCGAAGTCGACTTGAGTCTGAATACATTCTCAAATCCGGGGCAGTATGTCGTAAATGTCCGCCCTCGTAGAGGCTGACCAGGACTTTTCCGCTGTTCTCGCTGACTCCGGCGGACTTGCCCGCTAGTCTCCGACGAGAGTGACGGGCGAGCGTGTTGCTCGTGGCTCCCCAGGTGTGGGGCGACTAGGTTCCTCACCGGTTCCGTATCCGACAGTCAACATCCGAGGTGACGTAGGCGTGGCTCTTCCGCCCCTTACCCCTGAACAGCGCGCAGCCGCGCTCGAGAAGGCCGCCGCGGCTCGCCGGGAGCGGGCCGAGGTCAAGAATCGACTCAAGCACTCCGGTGCCTCCCTGCACGAGGTCATCAAGCAGGGCCAGGAGAACGACGTCATCGGCAAGATGAAGGTCTCCGCCCTGCTCGAGTCCCTCCCCGGCGTGGGCAAGGTCCGCGCCAAGCAGATCATGGAGCGTCTCGGTATCTCCGAGAGCCGCCGCGTTCGTGGTCTCGGTTCCAACCAGATCGCCTCCCTGGAGCGCGAGTTCGGCAGCACCGGTTCCTGAGTCCCGGACGCTCCGGGCAGGGAGTGCCGGGCACCCCGGGATTGCTGGAATAATCGCTGCATGAGTGAACGTCCGCGGCTGACCGTGCTCTCCGGCCCCTCCGGGGTCGGCAAGAGCACGGTCGTCGCTCATATGCGCAAGGAACACCCCGAGGTCTGGCTCTCGGTGTCGGCGACGACCCGAAGGCCCCGCCCCGGTGAGAAGCACGGCGTCCACTACTTCTTCGTCAGCGACGAGGAGATGGACAAGCTGATCGCCAACGGCGAGCTGCTGGAGTGGGCGGAGTTCGCCGGCAACCGCTACGGCACGCCGCGTGCGGCCGTGCTGGAGCACCTGGAGACGGGGGTCCCCGTGCTCCTGGAGATCGATCTCCAGGGTGCCCGGCAGGTCCGCGAGTCCATGGCGGAGGCCCAGCTGGTGTTCCTGGCCCCTCCCTCCTGGGAGGAGCTCGTGCGCAGGCTCACCGGGCGGGGCACCGAACCGCCCGAGGTGATCGAGCGTCGGCTGGAGGCGGCGAGGATCGAACTGGCCGCCGAGCCGGAGTTCGACGAGACCCTGGTCAACACCTCCGTCGAGGATGTGGCGCGCGAGCTGCTAGCCTTGATGCAAGTTGTGTGATCATGACTGATTTTTTCCCATCCATCGGAAGGTAGAGCGTGTCCTCTTCCATCTCTGCGCCCGAGGGCATCATCAACCCGCCGATCGACGAGCTCCTCGAGGCAACCGACTCGAAGTACAGCCTCGTGATCTACGCGGCCAAGCGTGCCCGCCAGATCAACGCGTACTACTCGCAGCTCGGCGAGGGTCTCCTCGAATACGTCGGTCCGCTCGTCGACACCCACGTGCACGAGAAGCCGCTCTCGATCGCCCTGCGTGAGATCAACGCGGGTCTGCTGACGTCCGAGGCCATCGAGGGCCCGGCTCAGTAGTATTTTCGGTTTGCAGTTGGTTTTTCCACAGGCCCGGCAGCACGACTGCCGGGCCTGTGGTGTGTGATGGGAGTCGTACGCCGGGAGCCGCGGCGTACCGGTGACGAGTGGCGGGGAGGCAGAGGTCCGGTGGACAAGCCGAAGGTCGTACTGGGGGTCAGCGGTGGCATCGCCGCCTACAAGGCCTGTGAGCTGCTGCGCAGACTGACGGAGTCGGGGCACGACGTCCGGGTCGTCCCCACCGCCTCCGCCCTCCACTTCGTCGGCGCGGCCACCTGGTCGGCCCTGTCCGGCCACCCCGTCTCCACCGAGGTCTGGGACGACGTCCACGAGGTCCCGCACGTGCGCATCGGTCAGCACGCCGACCTGGTCGTGGTCGCCCCGGCCACCGCGGACACCCTCGCCAGGGCGGCCCACGGCCTCGCCGACGACCTCCTCACCAACACCCTGCTCACCGCCCGCTGCCCGGTCGTCTTCGCGCCCGCCATGCACACCGAGATGTGGGAGCACCCGGCCACCCAGGAGAACGTGGCGACGCTGCGCCGCCGCGGCGCCGTGGTGATCGAGCCCGCCGTCGGCCGTCTCACCGGCGTCGACACCGGCAAGGGCCGGCTGCCCGACCCGGCCGAGATCTTCGAGGTCTGCCGGCGCGTCCTGGCGCGCGGGGTGCGCGAGCCCGACCTCGCCGGACGCCATGTCGTCGTCAGCGCCGGCGGCACCCGCGAGCCGCTCGACCCGGTCCGCTTCCTCGGCAACCGCTCCTCCGGCAAGCAGGGCTACGCCCTCGCCCGGACCGCCGCCGCGCGCGGCGCCCGCGTCACGCTGATCGCGGCGAACACCGGCCTGCCGGACCCGGCGGGAGTGGACGTCGTCGCGGTCGGCACGGCGGTGCAGCTGCGCGAGGCGGTGCTCAAGGCGGCCCCCGACGCGGACGCCGTCGTGATGGCGGCCGCGGTCGCCGACTTCCGGCCGGCCACCTACGCGGGCGGCAAGATCAAGAAGAAGGACGGCCAGGACCCCGAGCCCGTCGCCCTCGTCCGCAATCCGGACATCCTCGCGGAGATCTCGGCCGACCGGGCCCGTCCGGCGCAGGTCGTCGTCGGCTTCGCCGCGGAGACGGACGACGTCCTGGCCAACGGCCGCACGAAGCTCGCGCGCAAGGGCTGCGACCTCCTCGTCGTCAACGAGGTGGGGGAGCGCAAGACCTTCGGGGCCGAGGAGAACGAGGCCGTGGTGCTGGGCGCCGACGGCAGCGAGACCCCGGTGCCGTACGGCCCCAAGGAAGCCCTGGCCGACACCGTGTGGGACCTGGTCGCCGAACGCCTGGTCTGAACGCTCCGGCCGTCTCACCGCTGCCTCGAACACCGCACTCGGGCGTGGCGCCCCTGGTCAATCCCGGGCGGGATTGGGCAGAATGCCCGTGCCGCAGGTCACAGCCCTCCCGAGAGGCGAGACAGCAGGGCCGGTGGCAGAGTGCGACCGATAAACTGTTCTCGGACGACCGCCGGGCGCAGCCCCCGTCACGTCCGCCCATGATCAGCCAGCAGCCGCTGCAACCCCAGGGAGCGTTGTGTCCCGTCGCCTGTTCACCTCGGAGTCCGTCACCGAGGGTCACCCCGACAAGATCGCTGACCAGATCAGCGACACCATTCTCGACGCGCTCCTGCGCGAGGACCCGACCTCGCGGGTCGCCGTCGAGACCTTGATCACCACCGGCCTGGTGCACGTGGCCGGCGAGGTCACGACCAAGACCTACGCGGACATCGCCACCCTCGTCCGCAACAAGATCCTCGAGATCGGCTACGACTCCTCCAAGAAGGGCTTCGACGGCGCCTCCTGCGGTGTGTCGGTGTCCATCGGCGCGCAGTCCCCGGACATCGCGCAGGGCGTCGACACGGCGTACGAGAACCGCGTCGAGGGCGACGAGGACGAGCTGGACCGGCAGGGTGCCGGTGACCAGGGCCTGATGTTCGGCTACGCGACGGACGAGACGCCGACGCTGATGCCGCTGCCGATCTTCCTCGCGCACCGCCTCGCGAACCGTCTGTCCGAGGTCCGCAAGAACGGCACGATCCCCTACCTCCGCCCCGACGGCAAGACGCAGGTCACCATCGAGTACGACGGCGACAAGGCCGTCCGGCTCGACACGGTCGTGGTCTCCTCGCAGCACGCCAGCGACATCGACCTGGAGTCGCTGCTCGCCCCGGACATCCGCGAGTTCGTCGTCGAGGCGGAGCTCAAGACGCTCCTCGACGAGGGCATCAAGCTGGACACCGAGGGCTACCGGCTGCTGGTCAACCCGACCGGCCGGTTCGAGATCGGCGGCCCGATGGGTGACGCGGGCCTGA
>NZ_JBEXCW010000036.1:0-77622 GCF_040605435.1 Streptomyces sp. NPDC005574 | reverse complement strand
TCCTCGGACTCCGTGGCCTTCGCTGGTATCTCGCTCACGCGAACCGTCCCCTCCAGCTCACCGCGTCCGGCACCGGTCACCGGCGGCGGCTGCCCGCAGTATCCAGCACTACGGCTCCGCACAACACGGTGTTCACGATCACAGCACGGTCCCGATGGTTTTCGGTCCGAGCCGCGACAACACTTCCAGTCTTCTAACCAGCGGACACGTCATCGAATCCCACCCGTCGACAACCGCCACTGGCCTGAACCAGTCGTTCGACAGCGCGGACGGGTCCGTACAGTCCCCGCACCGCCACTGCCGGGCCACCCGGTTCATCCTGGCACCGCGAGCTCGAACCACACGGTCTTGCCCGCACCTCCGGGCCGGGTACCCCAGCGCCGGGACGTGTGGGCGACCAGCTGGAGACCGCGGCCGCTCTCGTCCTCGGGGCGGGCGGCGCGCTCCCGGGGCGGGTCCGGGATCGGGTCGGAGACCTCCACCCGCAGCACGTCGCCGGGGACGGCGGGGCGCACCAGGCTCACTCCGATGGGGCCGGTGGCGTGCCGCAGCGCGTTGGTGACCAGCTCGCTGACCAGCAGCGCGGCGAGGTCGGCGAGGCTGTCGAGGTCCCAGTCGCGCAGTCGGCCGCGGACCGCGGACCGGGCGTCACGGACGGCGCCCGGGTCCGCGGGGAAGGTCCACTCGGCGCGGTCGCCCTCGGTGTCGATCACGCCGATCACTTCCCAGCCCGACGAACTCACCCATGTCCGGTTTCATGGGGTTAATGGGCAGATACCCGATATCCAGGCCCGAGTACCCCCCTTGAGGGCGCACTGTGGCACAAACGGCGTACGAGGGCGCTCACCCCGGGCTCACCTGTCGGCCGCGTGCCCGCCGACGCCCCCCGCCCGCGCCTCTGCCACCGTCTCCGCCGGGATGTCCGCCTCCACCTTTGCCGCAGCGTCCGCCTCCGCCTCCACCCCGGCGTCCGCTTCCGCCCCGGCGTCCGCTTCCGCCTCCGCCTCTGTCCGGGCGGCCGCTTCCGCCCGCAGGATGGTCAGCACCTCGCGCACGGCGGGCACGTCCTGGTCCAGCCAGTCGACGCTCCAGATCTCGGCGGGGGTCAGCCGGCGGAGTGCGTCGTGATCCTGGAGGGGCTCGGGGTCGGCGGAGCCGGGAAGCAGCCGGGCGGTCCACACCCACAGAACGTACGGCGACCGCAGGGGCCACTCCCCCGGGATCCGCTCGACGGGCTCGGCGTCGACGCCGAGTTCCTCCCGCAGTTCGCGCACGAGGGCCGCCTCGGGGGTCTCGCCCGGCTCCACCTTGCCGCCGGGCAGTTCCCAGCGGCCGGCCAGTTCGGGGGGAGCGCTGCGGCGGGCGGCGAGCAGCCGGCCTCCGTCGAGCAGGGCGGCTCCCACCACCACGGTCCGTTCGCTCGTCGGCGTCATGCGCCGGAGCCTAACGGGGGGCGCGGGGAAAGCGGGCGCCGGGACAGCGCCGGTCGACCGGTCAGACGTCGGCGCCCGGGCCGATCCGCTCGACCCAGTACAGCTGCTTGTGTCCGCGGCTGTCGAGGCTGTCGGCGATCTTCTGGGCCTCGTCGCGGGTCGCGTACCGGCCCACGCGGTAGCGATTGCCGTTGTCGTCCTGCCGTATGACGAGCCAGGGAAGAGTGATCGTGCTGTCGTTCATCGCGCCCCTCCACTTCCCGCCCGCGGCCTCTGCCGTGCCCCGCCCGATAAGGAAACCGCAATCCGCATATGCCCGAGCCTACGCCCAACCTTCACGCAGCGAATACGCCTTTTCACAAAGAGGTACGCAACCAGCCAGGTCGGACGGGCGGGACAGGGGGCGCACGGAGGGGAACGCGCCGCCCTCGCGCATGGACGTTTCCGGTCAGCGGGATACCGCCCAGGTACCGGTCGACCTGCGAGAACGGCTGGATTCCAACGCCGTGGAGGCGGGCGCGGACGGGGTCCCACGCCGGCGGCAACTGCCGGTGGGTTGTGCGGGGTGGTGCGACGGTGTGCGCTACTTCACCGGGAGGTGGTACGCGACGCGGTAGCGGTCGGCCGGGATCACCACGTCGGCCGTCTCGACCGGGCGCCCTGAGGCGTAGTACGTGCGCTGGACGACGACGACGACATGGCCGGGGACCCCGCCCAGGGCGTGCAGCTCCTCGGCGAGACCGGGACGGGCACCGACCTCCTCGGTGACGTTGTCCACGATCACGTCGATGGCGGCCATGCGCTCGACCACACCCATGCCGCCGAGCGGGCCCTCCTCGGGCAGCATCACCGGCGTACGCCCGGTGACGGCGAGCGGCTCCCAGGAGGTGGAGAGCATGACCGCCTCGCCCGCGTCCCGGAAGAGGTACTTCGTACGCATCACGCGGTCGCCGGGCCGGATGTCCAGCCGGTCGGCGACCGTGCCGCCCGCCTCGACCTGTGCGCTGCTCGACTCCCAGGTCCCCCGGGCGTCGGCGTCCGCCTGCTCCTGGCGGAAGGGGGTGGCGCCGCCGGCCGGGCGGTAACCGGAGCGGGCGATGAGCCGGGGCACCGGACGCTCGCGCACATAGGTGCCGGAGCCGGAACGGCCCTCGACCAGCCCCTCGGCCATCAGCACCTTGCGCGCCTCCAGGGCGACGGTGTCCGAGACGCCGTACTCCTCGCGGATTCTGGCCTGCGACGGGAGACGGGTGTGCGGTGGCAGCGAACCATTGACGATCTTCTTACGGAGATCACCCGCGACGCGCAGATACGCCGGCTGCTCACCGAATGTCACTGGCCGCTCCCATCAGGTTGTACAGATAGCGACAGCGTGGCAACCGTAGGTTGTGCGGTGCAAGCAAAGGCCAGAGAATCACTCGATGTGATGACATGTGGCCCGTGAGGGCTTTACGCAGGCACTTTCTCCCCGCTATGGGGCCGCCCACACCTCCGCGCCGCCCTTGTCTCCACCGCCGCCCGAGTCGCCCGGGTCGTCGTCGTGGGACGGCGGGGTCGTGGCGAGGCCCAGAGCCTTGCGAGCGGTGACGGACGTGGCGGGGTGCTCGATCGTCACGGTCCGGTCGTAGTGCTGGTAGAAGCCGTTCACATTCGCGGCGACGGCGGCCAGCGCCCACTCCTTCTGGAGTGCCTGCACCTCCCTGGCGACGCCGGTGACCGGCCGCTCGGCCGTCGCGGGCCACCGGTGCCGGCGCAGCAGCGCCGCCTCCGTGTGGAGGGCGTCCGCGACCCGCGCGGCCCACTCCCGGTTCGCGGGCAGGTCGTCGTCGGGCGTGGAGTCGGGCGCCGAGTCCAGGGCCGCCTCCAGCGTGTTGACCGCCTTCAGGTAGGCGGTCTGGTCGGCGTCGAGGATCGTCGAGTCGTTGCGCAGCGACCCGGTCAGCGTGGCGTTCTCGTCGGTGTTGCCGAACGCGCAGGTGATCTCGCGGTCACCGAGGCGCCAGCTCGCCCGGGACGGCAGCAGGTAGTACACGTCGACGTCGTCCGGCACGGCCCAGGCGTCCATCGCGTAGTCGGTCCGCCGTGCGTAGCACGTGTCGTCGGCGGTGTCCTCGAGTGCCCGGTCGCCGGGATAGGAGCCGCCGGGCAGGGTGACGACGGCGAACACCTCGGCGTCGTGTTCGTCCGCGCACGGCACCTCGTCGAAGGCGTAGGCCGCGCCCTCCAGTCCCTTGGGCGAGTCGAAGCAGGTTCCCTCGTCCATCGACGCGCTCGCGGTCGCGCCGTCCTTGAAGCCCTCCCAGACGCCGGTCACGGCCCCCGTGGACAGCGTCAGCACCCACAGCGCCAGCCCCACGGAGGACAGCACGGACCCGGCGACGGCCATCCCCCTGCCCCGCTCGCCCCGCTTCCGGATCTGCCGCAGCGCGATCAGCCCCAGCACCAGTCCCACCCCCGGCAGGAAGCAGAGGACGCCGAGGACCAGTGAGGCGATGGCGACCCCGTTGACGGGCGCGGGCCGGTTGTACGGGCTGTAGCCCTGGCCCCAGAGCTGATAGGGCGGCGGCGGGCAGGCACCGGCGGCTTGCGGGGGCCCGGAGTACGGGAAGCCCGGCGGGGGCAGCCGGAAGTCGCCCTGCGCGTACGGCTCCTGGGGCTGGTGCGGCCCGGAGGGCGGGGGTATGGACACGAGTACCGTGCTCCTGGTTCAGGCGGCGGCGCCGGGGAGGCGAGGGACGACCGGGCGGGGCGGAGGCGCACGCGGGCGCGGGGGGACGGGGTCGTCCGTACGGAACTGACGACGAGACGTGGCCAGGGCCGTACGAACCGACGCGGGGACGCGGCGAGGGGTCGCACGGGACGGACGCGGGGACGGGACGGGGGGCCGTACGGCACGGACGCGGGGACAGGGCGAGGGGTCGCACGGGACGGACGCGGGGACGGGACGGGGGGGCCGTACGGCACGGACGCGGGGACAGGGGCGAGGGCCGTTCGGGACCGACGCGAGGACAGGGCGAGGGCCGTACGGGACCGACGCGAGGACAGGGCGAGGGCCGTACGGGACCGACGCGAGGACAGGGCGGAGGCCGTACGAGACCGACGTACGACTGGGCGCATCGTAAGCGCGCCCGACCGGGACGAGGAGTCTCCGAGCGGGCCTGATGTTCGATGGAGCGGGACATCCGCGCACGCGCCGGGACTCACCCGGCGCCCGGACCCGCGTCCCGGCAGGGCCACCCGCCGGGCCCGCGTCTTCGGCTCAGCTCGCGTTCGCCGCGAGCCGCCGCTGTTCCTCCTCCACGATCCGGCGGGCCAGCGCCGCGTCGGAGACGTCGACGGCGTCCGGGGTGGAGTCCGCCAGGTCGCTGCGCCGGGCGAACGCGTCGAAGAGGCGTGCCTTGTTCCGGAGGATGTCCAGGAGCCGTTCGTCCACGCTGTCCGCCGCGAGCAGGCGGTGCACCTGCACCGTGCGGGTCTGGCCCATGCGGTGCACGCGGGCGACCGCCTGGTGCTCCACCGTCGGCTTGACCTGCGGTTCGCAGAGGATCACCAGGGAGGCCGCCTGGAGGTTGAGGCCGACACCACCGGCCTCGACCTGGGAGAGCAGCACCGCGTGCCCCGGCGCCCGCGCGAAGTCGTCCACCATCCGCTGTCTCCGCGCCGCGGGAACGGCCCCGGTGATCGGACCGAACACCCGCTGCCCGGCGGCCGCCAGGTTCGGGCCGGGGTCCTGCGCCGGTATCGGCGTCGGCGTCGACTCGGCCAGTGTCCGCCGGACCGTGCCGAGCACCTCGCGGAAGTACGAGAAGACGACGACCTTCAGACCGTTGTCGGCGGCCTCGGCGACCAGCTCGGACAGCCGTTGCAGCTTCGCCGACTTCTCCGCGTCGGCGTACGCGGCCCGGCGCATCGCCATGAAGTTGCCGTCGGCGACCGCCCGGTCGTAGGCCTCGCGGTCGGCGACGCCCAACTCCTCCCACTCGTCGACCTGGAGCAGCGCGGGGAGTTCGGTGAGGACGTCCTCCTGGTTGCGGCGCAGATAGGCAGGGGCCACCAGAGTGCGGAAGGCGCGCGGGCCGACGGCGGCGCCGACGCCGGTCAGCGCGGGCAGCAGATCGGGGCGGAGCTGACGGACGAGCGCGCGGAACTCCTCGACGCGGTTCTCCATCGGCGTGCCCGTCAGGAACAGGACGCGGTCGCAGCGGCCGGTCCACGCGGCGAGCGATCCGGCACGGCGGGTGGCCGGGTTCTTCACGTAATGGGCCTCGTCCACGACGAGCATGCCCGGCGCCGGGCCGTCGGGAACGGGCAGCGTGTGCAGCGTGTCGTAGGTGGTGACCGCGACCCCTCCGCGCTCGCACCACTCCGCGTACGTGTCCTGGCGGTCGGGACCGTGCACCGCCAGTGCGCGCAGGGTGCTGCGGGCGCGGATCTCACGGGTCCAGTTGATCAGCACGCTGGCCGGGCAGACCACGAGGAAGTGGCTGTGGCCCTCGCTCGCCAGGTGGGCCAGTGCCGCGATGGCCTGGACGGTCTTGCCGAGTCCCATCTCGTCGCCGAGGACCACCCGGCGCTGGGCGAGCGCGAAACGGGCGCCGAAGTCCTGGTAGCCGCGCAGGGACACCCGGCGGTGGGTGTCGTCGAGCGGCTGGGCGTGGACGCGCTCGGCGATCTCCGCCGGCACGAAGCCCTCGCTCGCGGCGAGGTCGGGGCGTTCCTCGGAGACGTCGGCGAGCCGGCTGTAGTACTCGGCGGAGCGCAGCTCGAAATCGACCCAGGCCGCGATGTCGGAGACCGGGGGGCGCAGCAGGTCGGTGGACGCCTGGGCGATCAGCAGCCGCAGGTCGCGGGTGTCCGCGTCGGCCAGCAGCTCGCGCAGCTCCGCGACGGCGGCGAGCACGCTGTCCCTGCGTCCGCGTCCGGCGAGGGCCATGCGCAGCCGGTTGCCGGCCGGCCGGGCCGCGGGCAGCAGTTCCCGGAGCCGCCCGTCGAGCAGGGTGGCCGCGTCCAGGGCGCGGCGCAGCTCGGGGCCCGCCTCGACGAGCCGCTGGAGGGCGACGACCAGGGCGGTGGTGCGGGGCTCGGGGTGGTCGACGTCGACGCGGACGGAGACGGTCTCGGCCACGGCCCGGGCGATCTGCCGGGCGGCGGCGAGCGCCCGGTCGGCGGTCTGCGGGCCCACGCCGGGGACCTGCCGAAGTTCGTACCGGCCGGCCTCGTGCACCGCGCGCACCGAGCCGAATCCGGCGGCCTCGACGGCGCCGAGGCGCAGACGTCCCTCGGTGACGTCCTTCAGCCGGCTGACCGGGATGGCTTCGAGCTCCTCGGCGACGAGGTGGTCCCGGATCGGTTCGAGTGCGGAGCGCACGGCGTCGAGGGCGCGGTCGTGGTCCTCGCGCAGGCTGCGTGCCGCCGCGTGGAGCCGCGCGCCCCGCGCCCACAGCTCCCTGACCGCGCGCCCCGCCGGCAGCTCCCCCTCCATGACACCCCGCCTCCCCCCGGAATCCCCAGCCGTCCCCTCTGCCTCCATCGTGGCACGCGCCACTGACAGGGGGACGGAAGGAGGGGCGGGAGCGGAAGGACGGGGAGGACCGCGAGCGCGCGGGCCGGACCGGGGCGCGTGCTGCGGACCGGGGCCGGGGCCGTATCGGGTCATCGAGGAGCGGATGGCGAACCGCTCGGCCGGGCCCCGGCCTGGGTGCTCGGCGCGGCCGTCGCCCCGACCGACGCCACCGCCGTGGGCGTCGCCTCCCGGCTCCTGCCGCGCCGCAACGTCACGGTGCCGCGCGCCGAGAGCCTCATCAACGACGGCACCGCGTTCGTCATCTACAGCCTGGCCGTCGGCGTCACCGTCGGCGTCGAACACCTCAGCGCCCCGCACATCGGCGGCCAGTGCTCCTGTCCTACGGAGGCGGCATCGCAGCCGGTGTCCTGGTGGCGTGGGTCGGCATCCAGGTCCGGCGCCGCATCCGCACCCTGGACGACACGCTCCTGGGCAACCTCGTGATCATCCTGATCCCGTTCACCGCCTACCTGCTGGCCGAGTCGGTCGAGGCGTCCGGGGTGCTCCCGTCGTGGTCGCCGGACTCGTGATGAGCCAGGCCGGTCCGCGGCTCGCCCAGGCCGACGCCCGCCGTCAGACCGAGGCCTTCTGGTCGCTGGCGATGTACGTTCATGCTGCTCGGCCTCTTCTGTCCGCTACGCGGCGTCGTCGAGAACTACCAGGAAGAGCTGTTCTCGCTGTAGACGCGCCATGCACCACGTCTCATCCGACCGAAGGCTCTCCCAGCCCGGATCCACCGTCGAAAGGCGGAAGCCGGACCAGGGGGAAATCACACCGCCACGAGCCGGACCCGCTCGCCGCACAGTTTGGCCATGTCGTCAATATCGGAGGTCAGCATGACCACGGGGCGGTGCTGTCGCACGGCGGCCTCGGCGACGGCCGCATCGATCGCGTACTTGTGTCCGTGCAACCCGGCATTCAGCAGCAACTCCGAGGCAGCTCTCGCCTCCTCGTCACCGACCGGGACGACCCGCAGCCCGGAAAGCACCCAGTTCAGGCGGGACTTGTTCGTACGGGCGTGGACGGCTTCGATGATGGTGAGCGCACTGATCACGACCTCCATGCCGCGCGAGCGCGCCTCAGCGATCAGAGCCACCACCTGCTCGTCGTCGGCAAGCAGCTTCGAGAGTCCCTCGCTGTCGAGGACCAGCGTCCCCTCGTGACTCAGCCTGCGACGGGCCACTCAGCCCCCTCGGCGAACACCTCGTCGAACACCTGCCGCGCCCGCTGACGAGCCGGCTCGGAGACCGGCCCCTTGCGGCTCTCGTAGTCCGCCAGGTACTCGTCCAGGACCTGCCCGCGCAGCTCACGCTCGACCGCCTCAGCGATGAACGCAGAGAACTCCCGCTTGCCCACCCGCGCCCGGATCGCCTCCGCGGTCCCTTCAGGCAGCGACAAGCTCACCCGCGTCGCCGGCCCTTCCCCGATGTTGTACGTCGCCTCACCCATACCCCGATTGTGTCAAACGAGTAGGAAAAGCACCACGTCCGCACTACCGCCACACTCGGGCAGCGCCCCGCTCGCACAAATCCCAGCACGGGCATCCCCATCCCATCCCGGCACGGCACGGCAGGGATGAGCAGGGTTGATGACAGGTGACGAGGGGGCAGCTATCCCAGCACTATCCCGGCACGGGAAAAACCAAGGGCCCGACTCCGAAGAGTCGGACCCTCACTGACCTGCACGTTTGCCAGATCAGCGACCTGGTGACACGTCAGCGGCTAAACGTTGAACCTGAACTCCACCACGTCGCCGTCCTGCATCACATATTCCTTGCCCTCCATGCGGGCCTTGCCCTTGGCGCGGGCCTCGGCGACCGAGCCGGTCTCGACCAGGTCGGCGAAGGAGATGACCTCGGCCTTGATGAAGCCCTTCTGGAAGTCGGTGTGGATGACACCGGCGGCCTCGGGGGCGGTCGCGCCCTTCCTGATGGTCCAGGCGCGGGACTCCTTGGGGCCGGCCGTGAGGTAGGTCTGCAGGCCCAGGGTGTCGAAGCCGACGTGGGCGAGGGTGGCCAGGCCCGGTTCCTCGACGCCGACCGACTGGAGGAGTTCCATCGCGTCCTCCTCGTCGAGTTCGACGAGCTCCGACTCCAGCTTGGCGTTGAGGAAGATCGCCTCGGCGGGGGCGACCAGGGCGCGCTGCTCGTCCTTGAAGGTGTCGTCGGTCAGCTCGTCCTCGTCGACGTTGAAGACGTAGAGGAAGGGCTTGGTGGTCAGCAGGTGCAGGTCGTGCAGGAGCTCGGCACGCTCGCTGCCCTGGAGGATGCCGTGGGTGTAGAGCGTGTCGCCCTTCTCCAGGATCTCCTTGGCCTCCTCGACGGCCTTCACCTTCGGACCGATGTCCTTCTTGATCCGGGACTCCTTCTGGAGGCGCGGGAGGACCTTCTCGATGGTCTGGAGGTCGGCGAGGATCAGCTCGGTGTTGATCGTCTCGATGTCGTCCTTGGGCGAGACCTTGCCGTCGACGTGCACGACGTTCTCGTCCTTGAAGGCGCGGATGACCTGGCAGATCGCGTCGGACTCGCGGATGTTGGCGAGGAACTTGTTGCCGAGGCCCTCGCCCTCGCTGGCGCCGCGCACGATGCCCGCGATGTCGACGAAGTCGACCGTGGCCGGGAGGATCCGCTGGGAGCCGAAGATCTTGGCGAGGATGGTGAGGCGCTCGTCCGGGACGCCCACGACACCGACGTTCGGCTCGATCGTGGCGAACGGGTAGTTGGCCGCCAGCACGTCGTTCTTGGTCAGGGCGTTGAACAGGGTCGACTTGCCGACATTGGGCAGGCCGACGATTCCGATCGTGAGCGACACGTTACGACTTCCCGGAGTGAGAGGGCTGGCGTGGGCGAACTGGGCGCCAGGGGCGATCCACCAGTCTACGGCGTGCCCGGCCCCGCCCCGGCGACCTGTCGAACGCATGGCCAAGCTCTGCCGCACGGCGTGTCCGACGGGGGATTGGGCACATAAAACGACCTAGGTTGGTCCAGTGGAGCAACACAGGACGCGACCCCCGCAGTACCGGAAGCCGGGCGGCACCCCGCCGCTGCCGCCGCAGGCCCGGCGCCCCCCGGCGCCCGCCCGGCGCCCCTCGCCGTCATCGGCCGGCGCGGTACGGCGGCTGCCGAACCCCCGGCTGACGGGGCTCGGCGCCGGTCTCTTCTGCGGGGCGCTGATGTTCCTCGTCGGCTGCCTGGACGACGCGCTGTTCGACGCGTCGCCGACGGTGTACGGGGTGCTGTTCCTGCCGGTGTGCGCGGTGACCGCCCTCTGGCTGCGCAGGGGCGATGTGCTGACGGCCCCGGTCGTCGTGCCGCTCGCCTTCGCGCTGGGGCTGCTTCCCGTGGCCGACGGCGGCGGCGGGCTCGCCGAACGGCTGATGGGGCTGTTCACCGCGCTGGCCACCCAGGCCGGATGGCTGTACGGCGGGACGCTGGTCGCCGGGGTCGTGGCGACGGCGCGCCGGGTCCACGTGGCGAGCCGCCGCCCCGCGCGCGGCCGTCCGCCCGGCTGAGGGGCGGCTCCCCCGGTCCCCCGCCTCCTCAGTCCTCGTGCGCCGCGTGCATCGCCGCTCCGACGATCCCGGCGTTGTTCTGCAGCTGCGCCGGGACGATCTCCGCCTTGATGCCCTCGATGAAGTGCAGGTACTTCTCGGACTTACGGCTGACACCGCCGCCGATGATGAACAGCTCGGGTGAGAAGAGCATCTCGACGTGCGCGAGGTACTTCTGGACGCGGTGGGCCCAGTGCTCCCACGTCAGTTCCTCGTCGTCCTTGGCCTTGCTGGAGGCACGCTTCTCCGCGTCGTGCCCGTGCAGTTCCAGGTGGCCCAGCTCGGTGTTGGGGACGAGCGTGCCGTCGACGAAGAGGGCGCTGCCGATGCCGGTGCCGAAGGTCAGCAGGATCACCGTGCCCCGGCGGCCCCGGCCCGCGCCGAAGTTCATCTCGGCGACGCCGGCCGCGTCCGCGTCGTTGACGACCGTCACCGGAAGGCCGCCCAGGCGGTCGGCGAAGAGGGCACCCGCGTCGGTGTCGATCCAGCTCTTGTCGACATTGGCCGCCGTACGGATGGTGGAGCCGCCGGTGACCACGCCCGGGAAGGTGAGCCCGACCGGTCCGGTCCAGCCGTAGTGCTCGACGACCTGCTTCACGCCGTCGGCCACGCCGTCGGGGGTGGCCGGGTGCGGAGTGAGCACCTTGAAGCGCTCCTCCGCCAGATCGCCCCTGTCCAGGTCCACAGGGGCGCCCTTGATCCCGGATCCACCGATGTCCACGCCGAAGATCTGCATGGCTCTACGTTACGACGGGGGACTGACAGTCAAACCGGGGAGGTGCCCCTCAGACCTGCGGGGTGCCGGAGCCGCCGCGCTCGGCGACCAGGGCCGCCGCCTCCTCGCGCAGGTCCCGGCGCAGCTCCTTGGGCAGCGAGAAGGTGATGGACTCCTCGGCCGCCTTGACGATCTCCACGTCCTCGAAACCGCGCTCGGCGAGGTACTCCAGGACCTGCTCCACGAGCAGTTCCGGGACCGAGGCGCCCGAGGTCACGCCGACCGTGGACACGCCCTCCAGCCAGGCTTCGTCGATCTCGTCGGCGAAGTCCACCAGGTGGGCGGCGCGGGAACCGGCGAGCTTGGCGACCTCGACGAGCCGCTTGGAGTTGGAGGAGTTGCGGGAGCCGACCACGATCACCAGGTCGGCCTCGGCGCCCATCTGCTTCACCGCGAGCTGGCGGTTCTGCGTGGCGTAGCAGATGTCGTCGCTGGGCGGCGAGATCAGCTGCGGGAACTTCTCCTTGAGGGCGTCGACCGTCTCCATGGTCTCGTCGACCGACAGGGTGGTCTGCGAGAGCCAGACGACCCGGGAGGGGTCGCGGACCTCGACCTTGGCGACGTCCGCGGGGCCGTCGACCAGCTGGATGTGCTCGGGGGCCTCGCCGGAGGTGCCGATGACCTCCTCGTGGCCCTCGTGTCCGATGAGGAGGATGTCGTAGTCCTCGCCCGCGAAGCGCACGGCTTCCTTGTGGACCTTGGTGACCAGCGGGCAGGTCGCGTCGATGGTGGCGAGCCGGCCGCGCTCGGCCTCCTCGTGGACGACCGGGGCGACGCCGTGCGCGGAGAACATGACGATGTTCCCCGGCGGGACCTCCTCGGTCCGCTCGACGAAGACGGCGCCCTTCTTCTCCAGGGTCTGTACGACGTACTTGTTGTGGACGATCTCGTGCCGGACGTAGACCGGAGCGCCGTACTGCTCCAGGGCCTTCTCGACGGCGATCACGGCGCGGTCCACGCCCGCGCAGTAGCCCCGGGGGGCGGCGAGCAGGACACGGCGGCCAGACGAAGCAGTCATGGCACCCATCGTAAGGCCGCGTCAGGGGCGTCGAAGATCGCGTGCCGGTCGCCGGCGGGCGCGGGCGCCGGTGAGCCGCGGGTGCCGCCCGGGCGGCCCGGGTCCGGCGCGGGGCGGCCGGCGGCGCGGCGGGAATGTCACACCCTGCCACTACGCTCGGGCGCATGGCTGTCACCTCGTCTCCCGAATCCGCCCTGCCCGTCGGTCAGGTGTCGCGGCTCATCGGCGGGTGGATCGACCGGCTCGGCGCGGTGTGGGTCGAGGGGCAGATCACCCAGTTGTCGCGGCGGCCGGGCGCGGGCGTGGTGTTCCTGACGCTGCGCGACCCCTCCCACGACATCTCGGTGAGCGTGACCTGCTTCCGGCAGGTGTTCGACGCGGTCGCCGACGTGGTCGGCGAGGGCGCGCGGGTGGTGCTGCTGGCGAAACCCGAGTGGTACGCGCCGCGCGGGCAGCTGTCCCTGCGGGCCACCGAGATAAGGCCCGTCGGGGTGGGCGAACTGCTAGCGCGGCTGGAGCAGTTGAAGAAGTCGCTCGCCGCCGAGGGGCTGTTCGCGCCCGAGCGCAAGAAGGCCCTGCCGTTCCTGCCGCAGCTCGTCGGGCTGGTCTGCGGCCGGGCCTCGGCGGCGGAGCGTGACGTGCTGGAGAACGCCCGGCACCGCTGGCCCGCCGTCCGCTTCGAGGTGCGCAACGTGCCCGTGCAGGGCGTGCACGCGGTGCCGCAGGTCGTCCAGGCCGTCAAGGAGCTCGACGCGCACGACGACGTGGACGTGATCGTCGTCGCGCGTGGCGGCGGGAGCGTGGAGGACCTGCTGCCGTTCTCCGACGAGCAGCTGATCCGGGCGGTCGCGGCCTGCCGTACGCCCGTGGTCTCCGCCATCGGGCACGAGCCGGACACCCCGCTCCTCGACTACGTCGCCGACCTGCGGGCCTCCACGCCGACCGACGCGGCGAAGAAGGTCGTCCCCGACGTCGGCGAGGAGTACGAGCGCGTCCGGCTGCTGGGCGACCGCGCGCTGCGCTGCGTGCGGGCGCTGGTCGAGCGGGAGGAGCGGGGCCTCGCGCACGCCCTGGGCCGGCCGTCGATGCAGGACCCGCACCGGATGATCGACGAGCGGGCCGACCATGTGGCGTCCCTCCTCGACCGCGGCCGGCGCACGCTCGGGCATCTGCTGGACCGCGCCGACTCGGAGCTGGCGCACACGCACGCGCGCGTGGTGGCCCTCTCCCCCGCGGCGACGCTGAAGCGGGGCTACGCGGTGCTCCAGCGGGCCGACGGCCACGCGGTGCGCGATCCGGGCGAGGTGACGGCGGACGAGACGCTGCGCGCGCGGGTCGCCGAGGGCGAGTTCTCCGTACGAGTCGATGCATAGGGTGGGCGTATGACCAGCAAGGTGGACGGGACCGCGGTGAGCGAGGCCCTCGGGTACGAGCAGGCGCGGGACGAGCTGATCGAGGTCGTACGGCGGCTGGAGGCGGGCGGCACGACGCTGGAGGAGTCGCTCGCGCTGTGGGAGCGGGGCGAGGAGCTGGCGAAGGTGTGCCGGCGATGGCTGGACGGCGCCCGGGCGCGGCTGGACGCGGCGCTGGCCGAGGAGGAGACGGCGGGCGCGGGGGCCGGGGACGCCGAGTAGGAACGGCGCGGCGGCCGGCTCCGGAGACGGGAGAGGCGGCCGGCCCCCCAGGCGGGCGACCCCGGAAGGGGACGATTCCTGACGTGGGCGGCCTCAGGCAGGCGATCCCGGAAGCGGTGAGGGGCCTGTGAGGAGAGTCACCACGCCGCCGTTTTTGTTGAACGTTGAACTTCCTTCGCGTACTGTCGCAGACGTCAGCCGCTCCCCACGGACCCGACACACCCCCGAAAAGGTTCACGATGTCTCTCGTTCTTGACCCCGCCGCCCAGGACCTGCTGTTCCGCGAGGCCCGCACCGCGAACACCTTCACCGACGAGCCGGTGACCGAGGAGCAGGTCCAGGCGATCTACGACCTGGTCAAGTACGGCCCCACCGCCTTCAACCAGACCCCGCTGCGCATCACCCTGGTCCGCTCCGCCGAGGCCCGCGAGCGCCTGGTCCAGCACATGGCCGAGGGCAACCGCGCCAAGACCGCCACCGCCCCGCTGGTCGCGATCCTCTCCGCGGACAACGAGTTCCACGAGGAGCTGCCGCACCTGTTCCCGGCCTTCCCGCAGGCCAAGGACGCCTTCTTCGCCGAGCGCCCGGTCCGCGAGGGTGCCGCCACGCTGAACGCCGCCCTCCAGGCCGCGTACTTCATCATCGGTGTGCGCGCCGCCGGCCTGGCCGCCGGCCCGATGACCGGCGTCGACTTCGAGGGCCTGCGCAAGGAGTTCCTCGACGACGACCACACCCCGCTGATGGTGGTCAACATCGGCCGTCCCGGCCCGGACGCCTGGTACCCGCGCTCCCCCCGCCTGGACTTCGACCAGGTCGTCACCACGGTCTGAGCCACTGCACGAGAAAGCCCCCGGCGCCTGCGCCGGGGGCTTCTTCGTGCCCGGAAACGTCTCTACGGCGGGTTCCCCGCGCCGCCGGGGTCTTCCCTCAGGCCGCCTTCAGCGCCTCGGCCATCTCCGTCAGCTGCGAGAACGATCCCGTGCCGGCCACGACCGTCGTCGCGTCCTTCCCGGACAGCACCAGGGCGCTGTACCGGCCGCCGGAGTAGCGCGTCCACGTCCGGCCGTCGATCCGCTGGGTGACCTTGGTGGCCGACGCGCCCTGGCTTGCCTCGTCGATGAACGCCGACGGCTTCTGAGTCGACTGCTCGATCTGCACGTACTCACCGCCGGGGGCGTCGAAGCCCAGATGCCAGGCGTCGAACTGGTCACCCCGGAAGCGGACCGAGGTCGCCTTCCACTTCTGGGAGAGGCCCTCCGGGGCGGCCACCGGGTAGGAGGCGGCCCGGCGCGCCGTCAGGAGCTCGACGCGGTAGTCGACCCGCTTCACCTCGGGAGCGGAGTCGTCATGCGGGATGAAGACGTAGATGACCGCCGCCGCGATGCCGATCAGGGCCAGGGAGAGGATCATGTCCCGGACCGTCTTCTGCTTGCCGTTCGAACCTGCCACACGCCTATCGTCGCAGGTGCCCCGGTCCGCTCATCCGTGGGGCCCCCTGCTCATTTTGTCTACCTGGCGATAGAGTCGGGGCCATACCCTCATCCGGCCGTCGTCGTATCAGAAAGGTGCGCTCCGATGACCGAGCACCATCATCTGCCGTCCGAACTCGAAGTTCCCTCCGAGGCCCCTGACCGAAATCTCGCCCTGGAGCTCGTCCGGGTGACCGAAGCCGCGGCGATGGCCGCGGGCCGCTGGGTCGGGCGCGGCGACAAGAACGGCGCCGACGGTGCCGCGGTGCGCGCCATGCGGACCCTCGTCTCCACCGTCTCGATGAACGGCGTCGTCGTCATCGGTGAGGGCGAGAAGGACGAGGCCCCGATGCTCTACAACGGGGAGCGCGTCGGCGACGGGACCGGGCCCGAGTGCGACATCGCCGTCGACCCGATCGACGGCACCACGCTGACCGCCGGCGGCATGACCAACGCGATCGCCGTGCTGGCCGCCGCCGACCGCGGGTCGATGTTCGACCCGTCCGCCGTGTTCTACATGGACAAGCTGGTCACCGGCCCGGAAGCGGCCGACTTCGTCGACATCGACGCGCCCGTGGCCGTGAACATCCGCCGGGTCGCCAAGGCCAAGCGGTCCACGCCCGAGGACGTCACCGTCGTCATCCTCGACCGGCCCCGGCACCAGGGCCTGATCAAGGAGGTCCGCGACACCGGGGCACGCATCAAGCTGATCTCCGACGGTGACGTCGCCGGCTCCATCCTGGCGCTGCGCGAGAGCACCGGCGTCGACCTGCTGCTCGGCATCGGCGGCACCCCCGAGGGCATCATCTCGGCCTGCGCCGTGAAGTGCCTGGGCGGCACCATCCAGGGCAAGCTCTGGCCGAAGGACGACGAGGAGCGGCAGCGGGCCGTCGACGCCGGGCACGACCTCGACCGGGTGCTGACCACGGACGACCTGGTCTCCGGGGAGAACGTCTTCTTCGTCGCCACCGGCATCACGGACGGCGAGCTGCTGCGGGGCGTGCGGTACCGCTCCGAGATCGCGACGACCGACTCGATCGTGATGCGGTCGAAGTCCGGCACGGTCCGGCGCATCGACTCCGAGCACCGGCTCAGCAAGCTGCGCGCGTACAGCGCGATCGACTTCGACCGGGCCAAGTAGCCGGGACACCACGGCGGACGGTGGCCGGCCGGGCACCCCTTGAGGCGCCCGCCCGCCGCACGGGCCCGGTGTCCGTGAGCGAGGAAGGGGCGTCCCCGGTGCGGAGGGGCGCCCCTTCGGCTCGCGTCGGGCCGCTCAGCCCGCGGCGGCTATGCGGTCCGTCCCGTGGGCGGCCTTCTTCAGTTCGAGGTCCCGGCGGCGGCGCCGGGCCAGCACCACGCGGCGCTCGGCGGCGGTCAGCCCGCCCCACACGCCGTACGGCTCCGGTTGCAGGAGTGCGTGCTCGCGGCACTCGACCATGACCGGACAGCGTGCGCAGACCCGCTTCGCCGCCTCCTCACGGGAGAGCCGGGCCGCGGTGGGCTCCTTGGAGGGTGCGAAGAACAGGCCGGCCTCGTCGCGGCGGCAGACCGCCTCGGTGTGCCATGGTGCGTCTTGGTCCCTGTCACGCACTGGCACCCGCTGGGCCGGAACGGCAGCTACCTGCACGGACGAATGCGGCGGTTGCAGCACGGTCTACTCCTGACGACGGCTTCGCGAGCGAGCGACGATGCAGCAAGGCCTACCCGCTGTGCGCGCGCCTATGCACTGAGTTCCGATCCGCCGGCGCCTCGGCACACCGGCGCACCACGCGGGAGCGGCCGGGAAGCCGATCCCCTTGCGGGCGCGCCGAGTTCACGACCGTCAATGGCCCAGGTGCTTGCGCAAACCCCGGTCGACCCTGCGCTGCACCAGGTCCAGGATGTCCCCCACGAGCTTGCCGCGCTTGGCCTTGCCCTCGATGTTGCCCAGCACCGCCCAGCCGTCCACGTAGACGACGGGGGCCGCCGGGTCGGACGCGTCCAGCGTGTCCACCTCGAAGTTGCCGAGGACACCGCCGCCGGTGCCGCGCAGTGACACGTTCTCCGGGACGCGGACCTCGACGTTGCCGAAGACCGAGACCGCCTTGACGACGACCTGCTGGTACTCGAAGAGCGCCTCGCTGAGGTCGATCTCGATGCTGCCGAAGACCGCGTACGCGTGGATACGGCGGCCCGCGTGCCAGCGGCCCTTGCGGACGGCGGCGCTGAACACCGCCACCACGTTGTCGTCGGGGTCGTGGGGCAGCGAGTCGGCGACCGGACGGTTCGGGGCACCGGTGTAGGCGGGCGTGGCCCGCTGCTGGTGGGCGGCCGGCAGGTCCCGGATGAACACGTCGAGTTCGCCGACCGTCTTCGCGTTCAGCACCCCCTCCACGCGCTCGGCGTGCTCTTCGGCGTCGAGGCGGCCCTCGGCGAGGGCATCGCGGAGGATGTCCGCGATGCGGTCGCGGTCGGCGTCCGAGGCGCGGAGGTCGGAGACGGCTGGCGCGGGCTGCTTCTGAAGGTCCACGGCAGCAGCGTACCGAAACGCGATAGATCGCGACTAGGGGGCGTGGACGACCGGTGTGGACAACGCGCGCGACCCGAACTGAGCCCTACCTCACAAGCTCCCTGTCAGCGGCAGGTTCTACGCTGGTGGGCGCTGCCCGTGCCGGGCCGGCCGTAGTACCCGTCGAGTGAGGAATGGGCGACGATGCCTGAGTTCGCGTACACCGATCTGCTTCCCATGGGAGAGGACACCACCCCCTACCGGCTGGTGACCGCCGAGGGTGTCTCCACCTTCGAGGCCGACGGGCGGACGTTCCTCAAGGTGGAGCCGGAGGCGCTGCGCAAGCTCGCCGAGGAGGCGATCCACGACATCCAGCACTACCTGCGCCCGGCCCACCTGGCCCAGCTGCGCCGCATCATCGACGACCCGGAGGCCTCCGGCAACGACAAGTTCGTCGCCCTGGACCTGCTGAAGAACGCGAACATCGCGGCCGCGGGCGTGCTGCCGATGTGCCAGGACACCGGCACGGCCATCGTGATGGGCAAGCGCGGTCAGAACGTGCTCACCGAGGGCGGCGACGAGGCGGCACTGAGCCGCGGCGTCTACGACGCGTACCTGAACCTCAACCTGCGCTACTCGCAGATGGCCCCGCTGACCATGTGGGACGAGAAGAACACCGGCTCCAACCTGCCCGCGCAGATCGAGCTGTACGCGACGGACGGCGGCGCCTACAAGTTCCTGTTCATGGCCAAGGGCGGCGGCTCGGCCAACAAGTCGTTCCTCTACCAGGAGACGAAGGCGGTCCTCAACGAGGGCTCCATGATGAGGTTCCTGGAGGAGAAGATCCGTTCGCTGGGCACGGCCGCGTGCCCGCCGTACCACCTGGCGATCGTCGTCGGCGGCACCTCCGCCGAGTACGCGCTGAAGACCGCGAAGTACGCCTCCGCGCACTACCTGGACGAGATCCCGGCGGAGGGCTCCGAGCTGGGCCACGGCTTCCGGGACAAGGAGCTGGAGCAGAAGGTCTTCGAGCTGACGCAGAGGATCGGCATCGGCGCGCAGTTCGGCGGCAAGTACTTCTGCCACGACGTGCGCGTGGTCCGCCTCCCCCGGCACGGCGCGTCCTGCCCGGTCGCCATCGCCGTGTCCTGCTCCGCCGACCGTCAGGCCCTCGCGAAGATCACCGCGGAGGGCGTCTTCCTGGAGCAGCTGGAGACGGACCCGGCGCGCTTCCTGCCCGAGACCACGGACGACCACCTGGACGAGTCGTCGGACGTGGTGCGCATCGACCTCAACCAGCCGATGGACGACATCCTCGCCGAGCTGACCAAGTACCCCGTCAAGACCCGCCTTTCGCTCAGCGGTCCGCTGGTCGTGGCCCGTGACATCGCGCACGCCAAGATCAAGGAACGCCTCGACGCGGGCGAGGAGATGCCGCAGTACCTGAAGGACCACCCGGTGTACTACGCGGGCCCGGCGAAGACGCCCGAGGGCTACGCCTCCGGTTCCTTCGGCCCGACGACGGCCGGCCGCATGGACTCCTACGTCGAGCAGTTCCAGGCCGCGGGCGGATCGAAGGTCATGCTCGCCAAGGGCAACCGCAGCAAGCAGGTCACCGCCGCCTGCGACGCCCACGGCGGCTTCTACCTCGGCTCCATCGGCGGCCCGGCCGCCCGGCTCGCCCAGGACTGCATCAAGAAGGTCGAGGTCGTCGAGTACGAGGAGCTCGGCATGGAGGCCGTCTGGAAGATCGAGGTCGAGGACTTCCCGGCGTTCGTCGTCGTCGACGACAAGGGCAACGACTTCTTCCAGGACCCGGCCCCGCAGCCGACCTTCACGTCGATCCCGGTGCGGGGTCCCGGGCTGGTGTGACCCCGTGCCGGACGCCCGGGCCCGCCGCGCGCGGTGCCCGGGCCGGTGCGCGACCGGCGGGTGCGTCCGGTGCTCGGGGAGAAGAACGGGGAATACGGCCCTCGGGGTCCGCGCTCTGACTTCTCGGAGGTACGACGACGATGACGACGACTGCCGGAGACGGCGACCAGCGCTACCGGATCGAGCACGACTCCATGGGGGAGGTCCGGGTGCCCGTGGACGCGAAGTGGCGGGCCCAGACCCAGCGTGCCGTGGAGAACTTCCCCGTCTCCGGGCAGCGGATCGAGCGGGCGCACATCGAGGCGCTGGCCCGCATCAAGGGGGCCGCGGCGAAGGTGAACGCCCGGCTCGGGGTGCTCGACAAGGACATCGCCGAGGCGATCCAGGAGGCGGCGGCCGAGGTCGCGGAGGGCCGGTGGGACGAGCACTTCCCGGTGGACGTCTTCCAGACCGGTTCCGGCACCTCGTCCAACATGAACGCCAACGAGGTCCTCGCCACCCTCGCCACCGAGCGGCTCGGCCGTGACGTGCACCCCAACGACCACGTCAACGCCTCGCAGTCGTCCAACGACGTCTTCCCGTCGTCCGTCCACGTGGCGGCCACCGCGGCCGTCATCCACGACCTCGTGCCCGCCCTCGAACACCTCGCCGACTCCCTGACCCGCAAGTCGCGGGAGTTCGCCGACGTGGTGAAGTCCGGGCGGACGCACCTCATGGACGCCACACCCGTGACCCTGGGCCAGGAGTTCGGCGGGTACGCGGCCCAGGTGCGGTACGGCGTGGAGCGGCTGACCGCGTCCCTGCCCCGGCTCGCGGAACTGCCGCTCGGCGGCACCGCCGTGGGGACCGGCATCAACACGCCCCCCGGGTTCTCCGCCGCCGTCATCGAGGAGGTCGCCCGCGTCACCGGGCTGCCCCTGACCGAGGCGCGCGACCACTTCGAGGCGCAGGGCGCCCGGGACGGCATCGTGGAGACCAGCGGGCAGCTGCGGACCATCGCCGTCTCGCTGACGAAGATCTCCAACGACCTGCGCTGGATGGCGTCGGGGCCGCGCACCGGGCTCGCCGAGATCAGCCTGCCGGACCTCCAGCCCGGGTCCTCGATCATGCCGGGCAAGGTCAACCCGGTCATCCCCGAGGCCGTGCTCATGGTCGCCGCGCAGGTGATCGGCAACGACGCGACCGTGGCCACCGCCGGGGCGGCGGGCAACTTCGAGCTCAACGTCATGCTTCCGGTCATCGCGAAGAACGTCCTGGAGTCGGTCCGGCTGCTCGCCAACGTCTCCCGGCTGCTCGCCGACCGGACCGTGGACGGCGTCGTCGCCCACCGGGAGCGCGCCCGCGAGTACGCCGAGTCCTCGCCGTCGGTGGTCACCCCGCTGAACAGGTACATCGGGTACGAGGAGGCCGCGAAGGTCGCCAAGAAGGCGCTGGCCGAGCGGCGGACCATCCGCGAGGTCGTGCTGGAGGGCGGCTACGTGGAGCGCGGGGACCTGACGCGGGAGCAGCTCGACGAGGCGCTCGATGTCCTGCGGATGACGCACCCGTAACCGACACGTGCCCCGGCGTGAACCGTGACGCGCACCGCAGCGTCGTATGGCCATGGCACCTAATATCTCTGCATGGCAGACGGTGGAGCGGTGAGACGGATGGAAGAGGGCGGTTCCGCGGCGTTCTGGGAGCCCGGGAGTCAGATCCTGTGGCGGTACCGGGAGAACGCCGGTGAGCGCTTCCACATCGCGCGCCCCGTCACCGTCGTGCGGGACGACGAGGAGGTGCTCGCCGTCTGGATGGCGGCCGGCACCGAGTGCGTGCGGCCCGTTCTCGCCGACGGCACGCCCGTGCACCTGGAGCCGCTGGAGTCGCGCTACACCAAGCCGCGGACCGTGCAGCGCGACCGGTGGTTCGGGACGGGGGTGCTGAAGCTGGCGCTGCCCGGCCGGCCCTGGTCGGTGTGGCTGTTCTGGGACCCGGGCTGGCAGTTCAAGAACTGGTACGTGAACCTGGAGAAGCCGCTGACCCGGTGGGCCGGCGGAGTCGACTCCGAGGATCACTTTCTGGACATCTCCGTTCACCCGGACCGCAGTTGGCACTGGCGTGACGAGGACGAGTTCGCGCAGGCGCAGCGCGACGGTCTGATGGACGCCCGGCTCGCCGCGCAGGTCCGGGAGGCGGGGCGGTCCGCGGTGGAGGTGATCCGCGCCTGGGGCCCGCCGTTCTCGGACGGCTGGCAGCACTGGCGCCCGGATCCGTCCTGGAGTGTTCCGGCCCTGCCCGAGGACTGGGACCGCACGCCCGCGTACATGTCGTCGTGAGACCCTTGCTGCGCCCCCGGGCAACAAACGTAGGATCGTCCTCCGCAAGGCACGCTGCGGCAACTGCCTTCACATGCGCTGGGCTTGACCGATCGTCACCGAGGGGCGGCAGGACGTGAGCGAGGGGTACGAGGGCAACGCCGGTACGGGCCGCCGACGACCCGGCGGTGACACAGGAACAGCCTCTGACCACGCGGGAATTCCGTTCCGGGGACGCGTATTCCGGGTATCGGCATTTCTGCGGGACGAACTGCGCGCGCGGCGTGCAGCCCCGGACGGACGGATTCGACACGCGTGACGGAGCATCCCATCTCCTACGAGCGCCCTGAGACCGGCGCCGACCCCGCGGACCCTCGCGGGGCGCTCCTGCGTTCCCCGGCGCACTCCTCGACGCCCTCCTCGCCGCCTCCCCCGCCGCACCCGGGGGTGAACGCCTTACCCGCGCAGGCGCGGACCGGGGAGACCCCGTCAGGGCCCGGCACGACCGCACCGGGCACCGTCACGCCCCCCGGGCCGGGCGGTGGGCCCGCCGCGTCCGGCAAGGGCGTGAAGGGCGGCCCGGACGGCGGAGAGGGCCCCGAGCACTCGCAGCCGTCCGCCGCCGAGCCCGACACCCACCGGCCGCGGCCCGCGCCGGAGAGCATCCCCGCCCAGCCGGGCACCGAGCAGCACCGCCTCCCCGCGGGGCAGGCCGGCCAGCCCGGCCAGGAGCGGCGGACCGGGCAGGGGCTGGCGCCCGGGCGTCCCACGCCGATGCGGCGGGACGGGGACCGGTTGCGGTTCGTGGGCGCCGCGACCCGGCGGATCGCCCGCGGCATCGACCTCGACGAGATCGTGATGGGGCTGTGCCGGGCCACGGTGCCGACGTTCTCCGACGCGATCCTCGTGTATCTGCGCGACCCGCTGCCGGTCGGCGACGAGCGGCCGGTGGGGCCGCTCGTGCTGCGGCTGCGCCGCACCGACCGCATCCCGGAGGAGCGGGACACCGAGTCGGGGTACGCCGGCGTCCTCCAGCAGGAGCCGCCGGAGGCGTCGGGGCTCGACACGATCGGCACCGAGCTGTGCGAGGTGCGCACCGGCAGCGCTCTCGCCGAGGTGCTGCGGGGTGTTCGGCCGGTCTTCACGGACACGCCGGCGGCCCGTGCCGCCCTGCCCGAACTGCTGGGCGACGGCAGCGAGTTCGTCGTACCCGGCGGACAGCGGGCGATCCTCGCCCCGCTGCGCGGCCGGCGCCGGGTGATCGGCGCGGCACTGTTCCTGCGCCGTCCCGAGCGCATCCCCTTCGAGGCCGACGACCTGCTGGTGGCGGCGCAGCTGGCCACGCACAGCGCGCTCGGCATCGACAAGGCCGTGCTGTACGGGCGGGAGGCGTACATCGCCGACGAGCTCCAGCGCACGATGCTGCCCGAGACGCTGCCCCGCCCGACCGGGGTGCGGCTCGCGTCCCGCTATCTGCCGGCCGCCGAGACCGCGCGAGTCGGCGGCGACTGGTACGACGCCATCCCGCTGCCCGGCAGCCGGGTCGCCCTGGTCGTCGGTGACGTCATGGGGCACTCCATGACCTCCGCCGCGATCATGGGCCAGCTGCGCACCACCGCGCAGACGCTGGCCGGCCTCGACCTGCCCCCGCAGGAGGTCCTGCACCACCTCGACGAGCAGGCCCAGCGGCTGGGCACCGACCGCATGGCGACCTGCCTCTACGCCGTCTACGACCCGGTCTCGCACCGCATCACGATCGCCAACGCCGGGCATCCCCCGCCGGTCCTGCTGCACCTGGGCGGCCGGGCCGAGGTGCTGCGGGTGCCGCCGGGCGCGCCGATCGGTGTCGGCGGCGTCGACTTCGAGGCCGTGGAGCTGGACGCGCCCGCCGGGGCCACCCTGCTGCTGTACACCGACGGGCTGGTCGAGTCGCGGCTGCGGGACGTGTGGACCGGGATAGAGCAGTTGCGGGAGAAGCTCGCCGCGACCGCGCAGCTGACGGGGCCGGACCATCCGCCGCCGCTGGAGGCTCTGTGCGACGAGGTGCTCGACATGCTCGGCCCGGGTGACCGGGACGACGACATCGCGCTCCTCGCCGCCCGCTTCGACGGGATCGCGCCGAGCGACGTGGCGTACTGGTTCCTGGAGCCGGAGGACGCGGCTCCGGGCCAGGCCCGGCGGCTGGTGCGGCGGGCGCTGTCCCGCTGGGGTCTGGAGGAGCTCAGCGACTCCGTGGAGCTGCTGGTCAGCGAGGTCGTGACCAACGCCGTGCGGTACGCGTCGCGGCCGGTGACGTTGCGGCTGCTGCGCACCGACGTGCTGCGGTGCGAGGTCGGCGACGACGTGCCGCAGCTGCCCCGGCTGCGGCAGGCGCGCGCCACGGACGAGGGCGGGCGCGGGCTGTACCTGGTGAACAAGCTGGCCAGGCGGTGGGGCGCGACCCGGCTGAGCACCGGCAAGGTGGTGTGGTTCGAGGTGAACCGGACCTGAGGTGGGCGTGACGACGACGAAGGGCGCCCGGCCTGTGCCGGGCGCCCTTCTCGTGTTCACCGTCCGCGCTCGGCCCTCACTGCCCGAGGTTCGGGTCGAGGGGAGCGTCCGAGACGTCGCCCGACGGCGAGGTCTCGGGGTCCGTGGGTTCCTCGCTGGTCGCCGGGGCCGTGGGCGACGACGACGTGGGCGGCGCGGACGTGGGTGTGTCGGAGGGCGTCGGATCGGACGACGGTGACGGGGAGGACGAGGTCTGCGACGGGGAGGCGGTCGGCGACTTCGAGGGGGTCGCCGAGGGGGGCGGCTGGACCGCGGCGCCCTGGGTGGTCTCCAGGTCGAACTTGGTGACCTTGGTCTGCACCCCGAAGGTGTACGTCGCCCAGATCTGCGCGGGGTAGCCGCCGCCGTTGATGCGGCCGGGGCTCGGGATGAGGCCGGTCGCGCCGGTCAGGGACACCTGGGCGTGGGACTTGGGGTTCTCGCCGAACAGGCCGACGGAGGTGACCAGGCTCGGTGTGAAGCCGGTGAACCAGGCCGACTTGTTGTTGTCGGAGGTACCGGTCTTGCCGGCGACCTTCTGGCCGTTGCGCCTGGGGTTGTCCCGCACGGAGGTCCGCGCCGTACCGTCGTCGACCACGCCGGTGAGCACCGAGGTCACCGAGTCGGCGGCCTCGCGGCTGACGACCTGGGCCCCGACGGGGTTGGGGAGCTGGACCTTGCGGCTGCTGTTCTGCACCGACTTGATGAGGGCCGGGGTGACCTTCTTGCCGTGGTTGTCGAGGGTCGCGTAGACGCCGGCCATCTCCAGGGGGCTCGCGCCCATGGTGCCCAGGGTCTGCGCGGGCACCGCCTTCAGCCCGCTGGTGTCCATGCCCAGGTCGGCCGCGACCTTCAGCACCTTCTCCATGCTGACGTCGACGCCCAGCTGCGCGAAGACGGAGTTGATGGACTTGTTCATGGCCGTCTGGACGGTGACCTCGCCGTAGTCCTGGTCGTCCTCGTTCTCGGGGGCGAAGGCGATGTCGCTGCCCTTGACGGGGCGTTTGCTGGTGCCGTCGTAGAGCGTGTTGGCGGTGATCTTCGTGCCGTCCTGCGTCTCGGCGCCCTCGTCGAGGGCGGCGGCGAGGATGACCGGCTTGAAGGTGGAGGCCGGCTGGTAGTCGCGGCGGGTGGCGTTGTTCGTGAAGTGCTTGAGGTAGTCCACGCCGCCGTACATCGCGACGACCGCGCCCGTCTTCGGGTCGACCGACACGGCGCCGGCCTGTACGTCGCCGTCGACCTTGCGCTTCTTCTTGTCCAGCTTGCTGGTCAGCTGGCCCTTGACGGACGCCTCCAGCGCGGCCTGCTTCTTCCGGTCGATGTTGAGCGTGATGGTCCAGCCGCCGGCCTCGACCATCGCCTCGGCCTGCTTGGCGTCCTCGGCGCTGCCCTGCGCGACGAGCTGGCGGGCGAGTGAGTTGTTCGCCGCGTCGACGAGGTAGCCGATCTGGCCCTTCTTGCCGGCCGAGGGCTTGGGCCCCTTGGGCACGGGGAACTTCATGCCGTCCCGCTCGGACTTGTCCAGCCAGCCCTGTCCGACCATGTTGTCCAGGACGTAGTTCCAGCGCGCCTTGACCAGCTTCTTGCCGGTGTCGGTGGCGACGGCCCAGTCGTACTGGCTCGGCGCCTGGAGCAGCGCGGCGAGGTAGGCGCCCTGCGCGACGCTGAGCTTGCCGGCGTCGACGCGGTAGTAGCACTGGGCGGCGGCCTGGATGCCGTAGCAGCCTCGGCCGTAGTAGCTGGTGTTGATGTAGCCGGCGAGGATGTAGTCCTTCGACTTCTCGCGGTCCAGCTTGAGCGAGATGACCATTTCCTTCAGCTTGCGCGTGACGGTCTGGTCCTGGGTCAGGTAGTAGTTCTTGACGTACTGCTGGGTGATCGTCGAGCCGCCCTGCGCGCCCTTGCCGGAGACCGTGTTGAGCAGACCGCGCGCGGTGCCCTTGAGGTCGATGCCGGCGTCGTTGTAGAAGGTCTTGTTCTCGGCGGCGACGAAGGTCCGCTGGACGCCCTTGGGGATCTGCGCGAGGTCCACGACCTCGCGGTTGACGTCTCCGTCGCGGGTCAGGGTCGTGCCGTCGCTGTACTTGTAGACGTTGCTCTGGAGCTTGGCGTCGGCGTTGCCGGCGGGGATGCCGATCATCAGGTACATCAGGAGGAAGCCGCCGATGCCGAGCAGGCACAGGCCGAAGAACGTGCCCAGGATCTTCTTCCAGGTGAACATCCTGCGTATGAGGCTTTTGTCGCTGCTGCCGGTCTTGGCGCCCCGGCCCGCCTTGGAACCCTTCCTGGCCGCCGCCCGGCCGTGGCCCACGACGGTCGCCTCCGGTTCGATGACCGCCTGTGAGGAACGGCTCCTCGGCGCAGCGCGGCGACCACCGCGCTGCCGCGCTCGTCTGTCTTCCGCTCGCCCCATGAGTCGCTTCGCTCCGCTTCCTACTCGGCAGTCACGCCCGTACGTGGGCCCAGGTCAGCTCAGAAAGCTAACACCGCTGTCTATGACAAAGGGGCCGCGATCCGGTCTTTCGCCGGGGTGAGAATCAGCACCCGTGTCAACGGAACCGACGAACAAACCGGTCCGAGGGTTGCCCGGAGAGGGTCCCAGCGCGCTAAAGTGATATCACTTAGCTAGATCGGAGCTATGACCCGAGCAGGGCCGGAGCTCCGCCCGGAGCCGCGCCCCGGCGGCAGCGGCTCCGCAGACCACGAAACGGGGGACCTCCATGTCCGTACACGAATCCACCGCGCCCGCGGACGCACCCGACGTACCGCAGATGCCCGCACCCCGGGTGCGGGAGTTCACCGCGAACAGCATCGGCGGCGGGCTCGCACTGCTGCTCGGGCTGCTCGGGCTGCTGCTCGGCGCCGGGATGATCGCCACCGCGACGACGATGACCGGGTCCGGCCCCAAGGCCGGGCTGATCGTCGCCGGCATTCTGGTCGGCATCGCCGCGTTCCTCGCGATGTGCGGGCTGAACACGGTGGCGCCGGGCGAGGCCCGGGTCGTCCAGCTCTTCGGCCGCTACCGGGGGACGATCCGCGAGGACGGACTGCGCTGGGTGAACCCCTTCACCTCGCGCACCAGCCTCTCCACCCGCGTGCGCAACCACGAGACCGCCGTCCTCAAGGTCAACGACGCCTACGGCAACCCGATCGAGCTCGCCGCGGTCGTGGTGTGGAAGGTCGAGGACACCGCGCAGGCCAGCTTCGAGGTGGACGACTTCCTGGAGTTCGTCGCCACCCAGACCGAGGCGGCCGTACGGCACATCGCGATCGAGTACCCCTACGACGCGCACGAGCAGGACGGCCTGTCGCTGCGCGGCAACGCCGAGGAGATCACCGAGAAGCTCGCCGTCGAACTGCACGCGCGCGTGGAGGCGGCCGGCGTGCAGATCATCGAGTCGCGGTTCACCCACCTCGCGTACGCTCCCGAGATCGCCTCGGCGATGCTCCAGCGCCAGCAGGCCGGAGCGGTCGTCGCGGCCCGGCGGGAGATCGTGGAGGGCGCGGTGGGCATGGTCGAGGCGGCCCTGGACCGGATCGCCGAGCGGGACATCGTGGAGCTGGACAGTGAGCGGAAGGCGGCGATGGTGTCGAACCTGATGGTGGTCCTGTGCGGCGACCGGGCACCGCAGCCGGTCCTCAACACCGGGACCCTCTACCAGTGACGGACACCCCCGGGGGCGAGGCCCCGCGGAGCCGGCCGCAGCAGCGCAAGCAGGTGCTGCTGCGGCTGGACCCGCTGGTGCACGAGGCGCTCGCGCGATGGGCCGGCGACGAACTGCGGTCGGCGAACGCGCAGATCGAGTTCCTGCTGCGGCGGGCCCTGAAGGAGGCGGGCCGGCTGCCCGGCGAGGCGGGTCCGCAGCCCCGCAGGGGGCGGCCGCCCCGCACCCCCTGACGTCCCGGGCTGCCCGTGTAGCGAAACCGTGACAATCGCCTCCCACCTGCGCTCCCCGACCGTCCGCCATGATCTGCGCACGCCACGTATACATAGCGCGTATACACGGTATGTACAGTGCTCACATGTCCATCGGTCACACCCTCCTGGGACTCCTGGAGTCCGGGCCCCGCCACGGTTACGACCTCAAGCGGGCCTTCGACGAGAAGTTCGGTCACGACCGGCCGCTGCACTACGGCCAGGTCTACTCGACGATGTCGCGGCTGCTGAAGCACGGCCTCGTGGAGGTCGACGGCATCGAGGCGGGCGGCGGCCCGGAACGGAAGCGGTACGCGATCACCGAGGCCGGCGTCACCGACGTGCAGCGGTGGCTGGCCACACCGGAGAAGCCCGAGCCGTACCTCCAGTCCACGCTGTACACCAAGGTCGTCCTCGCCCTGCTCACCCGGCGCGACGCCCGCGACATCCTCGACGTCCAGCGCGCCGAGCACCTGCGCAGCATGCGGATCCTCACCGACCGCAAGCGCAAGGGCGACCTCGCGGATCAACTGATCTGCGACCACGCCCTGTTCCACCTGGAAGCCGACCTGCGCTGGCTGGAGCTGACCGCGGCCCGCCTCGACAAGCTCGCCGAGGCGGTGGCCCCGTGACACATCCGGCTGGTTCCCTGCTCGCCGCCGACGGTCTGCGCAAGACCTACGGCCCCACCGTCGCCCTCGACGGCGCCGGCTTCTCCATCCACCCCGGCGAGGTCGTCGCCGTGATGGGCCCCTCCGGGTCCGGCAAGTCGACGCTGCTGCACTGTCTCGCCGGCATCGTGCCGCCCGACTCCGGGTCCATCACCTACGACGGACGCGAGATGGCGACGATGGGCGACACCCAGCGCAGCGCGCTCAGACGCTCGGAGTTCGGGTTCGTGTTCCAGTTCGGCCAGCTCGTGCCCGAACTCACCTGCGTCGAGAACGTGGCGCTGCCCCTGCGGCTCAACGGGACCCCCCGCAAGCGGGCCGAGCGCGCCGCCCTCACCTGGATGGAGAGGCTGGAGGTCGACGACCTGCGCGCCAAGCGTCCCGGTGAGGTCTCCGGCGGCCAGGGGCAGCGGGTCGCCGTGGCGCGCGCGCTGGTCACCGACCCGCGCGTGGTCTTCGCCGACGAACCCACCGGCGCCCTCGACTCCCTCAACGGCGAGCGGGTCATGGAACTGCTCACCGAGGCCGCCCGCTCGGCCAACGCGGCCGTCGTGCTCGTCACGCACGAGGCCCGGGTGGCCGCCTACTCCGACCGAGAGATCGTCGTACGCGACGGCAGGTCCCGCGACATGGAGCGCGCCATATGAGCGTGCGCCAGTGGTCCAGGGATCTGGCCATGGGGGTCCGGTTCGCCTTCGGCGGTGGGCGCGAGGGCTGGGTCCGGGCCCTGCTCACCGCCGTCGGGGTGGGACTGGGGGTGGCGCTGCTGCTGCTCACCACCGCCCTGCCCAGCGCGCTGAACGTGCGCGGCGAGCGGGAGGACGCGCGGCTGGACTACACGTACGACTTCACCCCCAAGCCCGCGGCCGACGACACCCTCGTGGTGTCCGACGTGGACACGACGTACCGCGACGAGCAGGTCCGCGGCCGGCTGATGCAGCCCGAAGGGGCCCGCGCCCCGCTGCCTCCCGGCCTCGCGAAGTTCCCGGCGCCCGGTGACATGGTCGTCTCCCCCGCGCTGAAGGAACTGCTCGACTCCGACGGGGGCCGGCTGCTGCGCGAGCGGCTGCCGTACCGGATCACCGGCACCATCGCGGAGCCGGGACTGATCGGTTCGCACGAACTCGCCTACTACGCGGGCTCCGACGACCTCGCGGGCAAGATCCAGCCGCCGACCGTGGCCCGCATCGACCACTTCGGCGACCCCCACCCGAGTCCGGAGAGCACCGACCCGGTGCTGGTCCTGCTCGTCCTCGTGGTGTTCATCGTGCTGCTGATGCCGGTCGGCGTGTTCATCGCCGCGGCCGTGCGCTTCGGCGGCGAACGGCGCGACCGGCGGCTGGCGGCGCTGCGGCTGGTCGGCTCCGACAGCCGCATGGTCCGGCGCATCGCGGCCGGCGAGGCGGTCGCGGGCGCGGCGCTGGGACTGGTCTTCGGCACCGGGTTCTTCCTGATCGGCCGCGAGATCGCGGGCTCCGCCGAGGTGTTCCAGATCAGTGTGTTCCCGAGCTACCTCAACCCCTCGCCCGCCCTGGCCGCACTCGTCGTCATCGCCCTTCCGGCGGCCGCGGTGCTGGTCACCCTGTTCGCGTTGCGCGGGGTGGTCATCGAACCGCTCGGCGTGGTGCGTACGGCGAAGCCGGCGCGGCGCCGGCTGTGGTGGCGACTGCTGCTGCCGGTGGCCGGGCTCGCGATGCTCTCCCCGATGCTCGGCCAGGGCCGCGACGACGGCACGTTCAACGAGTACCTGGTGACCGGCGGTGTCCTGCTCCTGCTGGTCGGCATCACCGCGCTGCTGCCCTGGGCCGTCGAGGCGGTCGTCGGCCGGCTCGGCGCCGGCGGGGTGGCCTGGCAACTGGCTGTGCGCAGGCTCCAGTTGAGCAGCGGCACCGCGGCCCGCCTGGTCAACGGCATCGCCGTGGCGGTGGCCGGCGCGATCGCGCTCCAGATGCTGTTCGCCGGGGTGGAGTCGGACTACTCCAGGGACACCGGGCAGGACCTGACCCGGGCGCAGATGGAGGTCGAGGTCCCGGCCGGGACCCCGGCGGCCCGGGTGACCGGCGACCTGACCCGCACCCAGGGCGTACGGCGGGTGGTGTCGATGTCCGAGGGGTTCGTCGGCGCCCGCCGCAAGGACCCGAAGGTCACCGTCCAGCTCACCGTGGGCGACTGCGCTGCCCTGCGCGAGGTGGCGACGCTGCCCTCGTGCCGCGAGGGGGACGCCTTCGCGATCAACGGTTCCGAGGGCGACTCCGACACGCGGGGCCTGGCCGAGCCCGGCCGGACGCTGTACCTCGACCCCGCCTACACCGGGGAGAAGGGCAACGCCCCGTTCGCCTGGCCGGTGCCCCGGGACCTGAAGCGGGCGGGGGCCCGCAACGACCCGGGCGGCGCCGAACGCGGCGGCTTGCTGATCACCTCGGCCGCCCTGCCCGCGAAGGCCACGGCGCAGCTGCGCTCGCAGGTCTACATCTCGCTCGACCCGGCGGTCCCGCTGGCACACGAGTACGTCCGCAACACGGTGGCCCGGATCGACCCGCTGATCGATCCGATGACGTGGACGGAGACCGAGCGGTCCGAGCGGTTCACCTCCATCCGCACCGGCCTGTTCGTCGGCGCCGCCTGTGTGCTGGCGCTGATCGGGGTGAGCCTGCTGGTCTCCCAGCTGGAGCAACTGCGGGAGCGCAAGCGGCTGCTGTCGGCGCTGGTAGCCTTCGGCACCCGGCGCCGGACGCTGAGCCTGTCGGTGCTGTGGCAGACGGCGATCCCCATCGCGCTCGGCCTGGTCCTCGCCGGCGCGGTCGGGCTGACCCTGGGCGCGACGCTGCTGAAGATGACGGGCACCACGGTGAGCGTGGACTGGGCGAGCGTGCTGACGATGGCCGGCTTCGGCGCCTCCGTCGTCCTGTTGGTGACGCTGCTGAGCCTGCCTCCGCTGCTGCGGCTGATGCGGCCCGACGGGCTGCGCACCGAGTGAACCGGCGGCCCCGCCCCCTCCCTTTCCCGCCCGGGAGAAGGAGGGGGCGGGGGCGCGTTCAGAGGCTGTACTCCCGCACCACGCGCCGCACCTGGGCGAACAGCATGCCGACGTTCACCGACTTGCGGCACACGACGACGGCGACGACGTCCTGCTGGTCGTTCATCCGCACGAACAGATGCGTCAGGTTCTCGCTGTTGACGAGGATCTCCTGGAAGAAGTGGTTGTCGCTCGCCACTCCCCGGCGCTCCTTGAAGACGTCCTCGATCATGACGACCGTGCGGCCCTGGAACAGGTCGAGGGTCGCTCCCGCCAGCAGGTCCAGGACCTCGGGCGGATGGTTGTCGACGGTCTCGTACGACAGCAGCATGCCGGTGGACATGTCGACCGCGCCGGAGGCCACGCACTCGGGGGCGTCCGACCGCAGGGCCTTCACCAGGCCCATCACCTGATCTGAGAAATTCGCGGACATACGCTTGGTCGCCATCCCTTCACACTCCTTCCGGGGCCTTCTCGGTGAGGATCGCGTCGATGCGGTCCAAGGCCGGCTGACTCGCCGTGTGCAGGCGGTCCACGTCCAGTCCCTCGTCGCCCAGCACCACCATCAGGGCGGTGTCGCCGACCGCGTAGAAGGCGGCACATCCGTGGCTGCCGTAGGCCACGGTCCGGCGCAGCGCGCCGCGTGAGGTCGCCTCGGCGGTACGGCGGGCGAGGCCGAGGCCGGCCGCGGCGAGGGCGGCGAGGCCCTCGGGGTCGATCGAGTCGGCGGTGTCGGCGGCGATCAGCAGTCCGTCGGCGGCCGCCACGGCGGTGTCGGTGATTCCGGTGACCTGCTCACGCAGGCCGCGCATTTCCATGGCCAGGGCTTTGCGGTCCATGCAGTCAACTTCCCTGTCTCTGTTCGGGTCCGGTCGGCTTCACTTGGGGGCTCCGTTCCGCGTGCGGAAGAATCCGCCGGGCTTACGGCGGGGCAGCGGGGCGGGTGTCGGGGACGGTGCGGGCGGGCGGGGCTCGGGCAGTTCCGGCTTGCGGTGGTGCACGCCCTGGCCCTCGGGAATGGCCAGCACCGGGATCGGCGGCGGGGCGAGGGCGCACACCAGAAGGCCCTCGGCGAGCATCCGGGCGACCTCGACGGTGACCGTGTAGACCCCGCGGCCGGTGCGGAACGCGAGGTCCCGGGCGGTACGGCGGCCGTCGGCGTGGGCGAGCAGTTCCTGCCGGAGTCCGGTGAGCGTGCCGGTGGGCAGCGGGGCGGGGCGGGGGCGTTCACGGTCCGGGCGTACGGGCTGGGGCATGGCGAGGACGGCGGACAGTTTGCGGGCCGCGTCCTGGAGCACCCTGGCGGCCGGTTCCCCCAGGGCGAGCTGCGTGAACGGCTCGTCGGCGGAGACGCGTTCACAGCTGTCCACCTGGCCGGCGACGATCGCGAAGGCCGCGTCGTGCAGGGCCATCGCGCACACCACCCGCAACTGCGCGGCGCCCGCGTACCCGTGGGTGATCAGACCGGCCGCCGGCCAGCGCGAGCCGCCCGACTCCCGGACCAGACCGGCCCACTCCTCTCCGCTGACCCGGCCGGACCGCAGCAGCAGCGCCTCGGGGCCCGGCGCGCCGGGGCTCTCGACCGCGACGACGAGACCCCCGCGCAGATGGAAGACGCCACCGGGATCACCGAAGACCCGCAGCTCCCCGGTGAACTCCGCCCGCCCGCAGGCGATCAGGGTCGGCGCCAGCAGGTCCTGGCCGACCCGGTCGAGGGGATCGCGAAGGCCCGACATCACTCCCCTTGACCTGTCGCACATACGCCTGACGCGTAACGCTGAGGAGGGAATGTGTAGCAGTCCGTGCGCATGTCCCGGGCGGACTCCCGCTACCTGTCCCCGGCTGACGGAAGTTGCCCCGCGACGTCTCTCAAAAGGCTTTGTCCGGGGCTCATTTGAACGATCGGGGCGGCTTTCAGTCGTCCTGGTCGAGCACCCGTACGGGCAGCGGACGCAGCGCCTCCCGCAGTGCGGCCGCCAGTTCGCCGTACTCCACGCCGCGTGCCGCGCCGGTCCGCATGGCGAGGGCGACCCGGCGGGCGGGTGCGGGCTCGGCGAAGTATCCGGTGCGCAGCCGGTCGCTGCGGGTGGCCTCCACCCTGAGGGCGGTGCGCGGGAGCAGGGTCACCCCGAGGCCGCCCGCGACCAGTTGGACCAGAGTGGCCAGACCGGCGGCGGTGGTGGTGACCGGCGCGTCGGCGCGGCCCGCCTCCCGGCAGATGTCGAGGGCCTGGTCGCGCAGACAGTGCCCCTCGTCCAGGAGCAGCAGGTTCAGCTCACGCAGCGCCTCGCGCGGGATGCCCGTCCGGCCGCCGAGCGGGTGGTCGAGCGGTGTGACGAGCACGAAGTCCTCGTCGAACAGCGGTAGTTCGGCCACCCCGGGCACGCCGAGGGGGACGGCGAGCAGCAGCAGGTCGAGCCGGCCGGAGGTGAGCCCCTCCACCAGGTTCGCGGTCTGCTCCTCGTGGACCTGGAGGTCGAGGTCCGGGTAGCGGTCGTGGACCAGCCGCAGCACGGTGGGCAGCAGATAGGGCGCGACGGTCGGGATGACGCCGAGCCGCAGGGTCCCGGTGAACGGCACCCGGACGGCCTCGGCCTCCTCCAGCAGCGCCGCGACCTCGGCCAGCACCGCCTTGGCGCGTACGGCGATCCGGCCGCCGGCGGGTGACAGCAGCACCTTGCGGGTGGTCCGCTCCAGGAGGGTCAGGCCGAGCATCTCCTCCAGTGCGGAGACGGCACCCGACAAGGCGGGCTGGCTCATGCCGATCGCGGCGGCCGCGTCACGGAAGTGCAGGTGCTCGGCCACGGCGGCGAAGGCGCGCAGCTGCGCGAGGCTCGGGGGCCTGCGCCCGTGGGGGTGGGCGGGGAGCATGGCCGTACCTCTTACTCGCAGTCACTGATAGCCGTAGTCGATCAACCTGACCGAGTGTAGCTATTTCTCGTATCAATGCACCTTGTGTCAGGATCGCAGCTGTCCAAAACCTGAGACGCACCCCTGTTCCGGGGGTGCTTCTTCGCTGCAAGGAGAGCGTGTGCTCACTGTCGGTGACAAGTTCCCCGAGTTCGATCTGACCGCCTGTGTCTCGCTGGAGAAGGGCAAGGAGTTCCAGCAGATCAACCACAAGACCTACGAGGGTCAGTGGAAGGTCGTCTTCGCGTGGCCCAAGGACTTCACCTTCGTGTGCCCGACCGAGATCGCCGCCTTCGGCAGGCTGAACGAGGAGTTCGCCGACCGTGACGCCCAGGTCCTCGGCTTCTCCGGTGACTCCGAGTTCGTGCACCACGCCTGGCGCAAGGACCACGACGACCTGCGCGACCTGCCGTTCCCGATGATGGCCGACTCCCGTCACGAACTCATGCGTGACCTCGGCATCGAGGGCGAGGACGGCTTCGCCAAGCGCGCCGTCTTCGTCGTCGACCAGAACAACGAGATCCAGTTCTCGATGGTGACCGCGGGTTCGGTGGGCCGTAACCCGAAGGAGGTCCTGCGGGTCCTGGACGCGCTCCAGACCGACGAGCTGTGCCCGTGCAACTGGAGCCAGGGCGACGAGACGCTCGACCCGGTCAAGCTGCTGGCCGGGGAGTGACCTGACATGTCGCTGGACGCCCTGAAGTCCGCCCTGCCGGACTACGCCAAGGACCTGAAGCTCAACCTCGGGTCCGTCATCGGCAACTCCGACCTGCCCGCACAGCAGCTGTGGGGCACGGTGCTGGCCACCGCGATCGCCTCGCGCTCGCCGATCGTGCTGCGCGAGCTGGCGCCGGAGGCGAAGGCGAACCTGTCGCCGGAGGCCTTCACCGCCGCCAAGTCCGCGGCGGCCGTGATGGCGATGAACAACGTCTTCTACCGCACCCGCCACCTCCTCTCGGACCACGAGTACGGCACCCTGCGAGCCGGTCTGCGGATGAACGTCATCGGCAACCCCGGTGTCGACAAGGTCGACTTCGAGCTGTGGTCGTTCGCCGTGTCCGCCGTCAACGGCTGCGGTCTGTGCCTCGACTCCCACGAGCAGGTGCTCCGCAAGGCGGGCGTCGAACGCGAGGTGGTCCAGGAGGCGTTCAAGATCGCCTCGGTGATCCAGGCGGTCGGCACGACGCTGGACGCCGAAGCGGTCCTGGCGTCGCTGCCGGAGTAACCCGCACACCACGCGGCGCACGCGAAGGGGTCCCGTCCACCCTCGGTGGACGGGACCCCTTCGCGTTGCTCTTCGCCTTCCCGCTTCCCGGCCCGGGCGGGCCGCGACGGTTACGCCGTCGGCTCGGACGGCTGCGGGCCCGTTCGCACCGGCCGCGCGTCCGACGGCGCCGCCGCCTGCGCGTCGGCGTCCGCGGGCGCCGAGTCCACCGCCGTCGCGCCGTGCGGCTTGGGCGAGTACCGGAGCGCCGACTCCCGTGAGTACGACCGCAGATAGCCCACGACCGTGTTGGTCACGGCGACCAGCGGCACCGCCACCACCGCGCCGCCGATGCCGGCGATCATGCCGCCCGCCGCCACCGACAGCACCACCGCCAGCGGGTGCACCCGCACGGCCCGGCCGAGGATGAACGGCTGCAGGATGTGGCCCTCGATCTGCTGCACGGCCAGTACGACCGCCAGGGTCATGACCGCGGTGAAGACACCCTGGGTGACCAGCGCCACCACCACCGCGAGCGCCCCCGAGACCACCGCGCCGACCAGCGGGATGAACGCGAACAGGAAGATGAACACGGCCAGCGGGACGGCCATCGGCACGTCCAGGAAGTAGATGCCCAGGCCGATGAAGATCGCGTCGATGAGCGCCACCAGCACCGTGCCGCGGACGTACGCCGTCAGCGTGCGCCAGGCCCGCGGACCCGCTCCGGCGACACCGGGCCGGGCTGCGGCGGGCACCAGCTTCAGCGTCCACTCCCAGATGCGCCGGCCGTCGTAGAGCAGGAAGAGGGTGGAGAAGATGGTCAGGAGGATGCCGGTCAGGGCCTCCACGACGACGGTCACGCCCTCCAGGCCGACCGACGTGATGGCGTCCGTGTTGGAGCCGATCGCCTCGCGCAGGTTCTTGGCGATCTGGTTGATCTGCTTGTCGGTGACGTGGAAGGGGCTGTGGAGCAGCCACTTGCGCAGCTCGTCGATGCCGTCCTGGACCTGGCTGGAGAGGTTGTCGATGTTCTCCATGACCTGCCAGGTCACGAACCAGCCGATCAGCCCCATGACGACGAACCCGAGTATCGCCGTGAGCGCCGTGGCCAGGCCGCGCGGGAACCCGATCCGCCGCAGCCGCTCCACCGTCGGCTGGAGCAGCGCCGTGATCAGCAGCGCGCCGACGAAGGCGAGGACCACGAGTTGAACGGCGCTGATGACCCGCATCAGCACCCAGACCGTGCCCGCCAGGATCAGCAGCCGCCAGCCCGCCTCGGCCGCGACCCGCATGCCCCACGGAACCGCCTGGGCGGGGTCCGGCCGGGCCGCGACGACGGTCACGTGGTCCGGAAGCACCGCCTCCTCGGGGGGCTGCGCGCCGTCCTCGTCGTGCTCCCGCTCCGCCTCGGCGCGACGCTCGTCCAACCTCTCACCCATCTCGGTCAGTCCGGCGCCGATACGGCCGAGCCACCCTGGCACTCGCGACATGATCGGTCCTCTTCCCCCGTCTCTCCCCACTACTCCCCCTGGAGTCGTCGCGTCCGACCGTACATGGCCAAAGCCCCTCCCCCTAGGACGGGGAGGGGCTTCGCGAGGTTGAGCGGGGACCGGAGTCCGGACGGCCTAGTAGTAGTTGTTGGCCTGCCAGAACGCCCAGGCGTCACACGGGCTGCCGTACCGCTCGTTCATGTAGTTCAGGCCCCACTTGATCTGGGTGGCCGGGTTGGTCTGCCAGTCCGCGCCGACGGACGACATCTTGGAACCCGGCAGCGCCTGGACGAGACCGTAGGCGCCGGAGGAGGCGTTGACGGCCTTGTAGTTCCAGGTGGACTCGTGGTTCACGATGTTGCTGAAGCACTGGAACTGGCCACTGCCGACGATCTGCGCCGCCATCGCCTGGACCTGCGCCACGGTGTACGAGGTCTGGACCGGGAAGCTGGCGGAGCTGCGGCTGGCCGCGACCTTCGTCTCGGCACGCTCCTTGGCCGCCTTCTTGGCGGCTTCGGCGGCCTTCTCGGCAGCGTCCTTCTTCTGGATCGCCGTCTGAGCGGCCGCCTTGCGGGCAGCCTCCTCGGCGTCCTTCTTGGCGCTCGCGTCGGCGGCGATGGCCTGGACGTTCGCCTGCTGAGTCAGGGACGCGGTCTGCACCTGGGCCTGCTCGCCCGTCGGCATGTCCGCGAGGAGCGTCAGGTCGGTTGCCGTCGCCTCGGCGTCGTTGGGCTGGGCGGTGCTGCCCGAGGCAACTCCGACGACGCTACCGACAGCGGTGACCGCGGTGGCCGAAGCCACTGCGAATCCCCGGACCGAAATCCGGCTCACACGGTTTTCCTTCCAGCATCGTCCGCTTCGGTGACCCTGGCGGACGCAATCGTGCCCACTGACGCTGGCCTCCCACCTAAGGGTCACGGGAGGCACGGGCCCGGTGGGCAACTCCCCCTGGGGGAGCACCGCGTGGTGCACGGGCGGCATACGACGACGCTATGGAGTTGGACCTGGTGGCTCTGTGGTGCCGTACCGCTGGGGGTACAGATGTGTCGTATGCGGGGCCTGACAGGACTGAGACTCTAGCCGTAACCCGACGCCGCGAGGCAATTCCGAGTTGCGTGTGAAAGCTCACATGCCGTTTGTCCCCGGGGATTTCAAGAAACGCCCACACACGCCGGCGCCGCCCGGCTAGGCTCTTGGCCTTTCACCGGGCGGCGCCAACCAACGGACCGCTGCGCCTAGTTGGGCGCTCGGATCAGATGTGCCCGTCCTCCAGCATTTCGGTCACAAGTGCCGCGATCTGGGACCTCTCGGACCGCGTCAGCGTGACGTGCGCGAAGAGCGGATGCCCCTTCAGTTTCTCCACGACGGCGACGACACCGTCGTATCGGCCGACCCGCAGGTTGTCCCGCTGCGCGACATCGTGGGTCAGAACGACCCGCGAATTCGAGCCGATCCGGGACAGAACGGTCAGCAGGACATTCCGTTCCAGGGACTGCGCCTCGTCCACGATCACGAACGCGTCGTGCAGTGAGCGGCCGCGGATGTGCGTGAGCGGCAGGACCTCCAGCATCCCGCGCGCGGTGACCTCCTCGATGACCTCGCGGCTGGTGACCGCGGACAGCGTGTCGAAGACCGCCTGCGCCCAGGGGCTCATCTTCTCGGACTCGGAGCCCGGCAGATAGCCCAGCTCCTGCCCGCCCACCGCGTACAGCGGCCGGAAGACCATCACCTTCTGGTGCTGGCGGCGCTCCAGGACCGCCTCCAGGCCCGCGCACAGCGCGAGCGCCGACTTGCCGGTGCCCGCCCGGCCGCCCATCGACACGATGCCGATGTCCGGGTCGAGGAGGATGTCCAGCGCGATGCGCTGCTCGGCGCTGCGGCCCTTGATGCCGAACGCCTCGCGATCGCCGCGCACCAGACGGACGTCGCCCTCGGGCGTGACCCGCCCGAGGGCCTTGCCCCGCTCCGACTGGATCATCAGGCCCGTGTGCACGGGGAGTTCGGCGGCCTCGGGTACTTGGGCGCGCCCCTCCTCGAAGAGAAGGTCCACCTGTTCGCCGGCCAGGGTCAGTTCGGACATGCCGGTCCAGCCGGACGAGCCCGTGATGGCGAGCTCCGCGCGGTACTCCTCGGCGAGGAGCCCGACCGAGGACGCCTTGATCCTGAGCGGGAGGTCCTTCGACACGACCGTGACGTCGTACCCCTCGGCCTGCAGGTTGCGGGCGACCGCGAGGATGCGGGAGTCGTTGTCCCCCAGGCGGTAGCCGCTGGGCAGCACGCTGGGGTCCGAGTGGTTGAGCTCGACACGGACGGTCCCGCCGAGGTCCCCGATCGGGATGGGGGCGTCGAGGCGACCGTGCCGGACCCGGAACTCGTCGAGCAGGCGCAGCGCCTGCCGGGCGAAGTAGCCGAGCTCGGGATGGTGCCGCTTTGCCTCCAGCTCCGTGACCACGACGATGGGGAGCACGACTTCATGCTCGTCGAAGCGGTTCAGGGCGTTCGGGTCGGCCAGCAGAACGCTGGTGTCGAGAACATAGGTGCGCCGGTCTGGCATACGGCGCTTTGTGCTGGTCACCACGGAAGGACGTACCCCCTCGGATGAGGTCGGGGAGCGACGGAGTGGAGCTGGACCGGTCGTCGGCCGCGATGCGCGGGCCGGGGACCGGCCCTCCACTGCTTCTTCCGTGCCAGAACCGCACGGTCGAGCTGGTGCAAAGGGCCTCCCGGGCGGACGGCCCCGTGCCGTCCGCTGAGATCCGACACCCGTGGTTCGGGCATCGACCTGCTTGGGTTATGCCCTCGAACATGCGCCGCCATGCCACGGCATATGACGGCGCTCCGGTGAACTCCGTGTTACTTCCGTCCCGAACGGGGCAGATGTTGCCCTCTACGAGGGGTTTTCCGGGTCATCCGCCGTAGCGGCGGTGGCGGGCGGCGTAGTCGCGCAGGGCCCGCAGGAAGTCGACCTTGCGGAAGGCCGGCCAGAAGACCTCACAGAAGTAGTACTCCGCGTGGGCCGTCTGCCACAGCATGAAACCGGACAGCCGCTGCTCGCCGCTGGTGCGGATCACGAGGTCGGGGTCGGGCTGGGCGCCGGTGTAGAGGTGCCGGCTGATCGCGTCGACGGTGACGGACTCGGCGAGGTCCTCCATCGAGCTGCCCTTGTCGTCGGCGTCGAGGATCATCGAGCGCACCGCGTCGACGATCTCCTGGCGGCCGCCGTAGCCGATGGCGACGTTCACCAGTATTCCGTCGATGTGCGCCGTGGACTCCTCGGCCTCCTTCAGCGCCGTCTGCATCGGCGACGGCAGCAGGTCGGGCGTGCCGACGTGGTGCACCCGCCAGCGCCCGTCGGCCGCCAGGGTCCGTACGACGTCCTCGATGATTCCGAGCAGCGGGCCGAGTTCGTCCTGCGGCCGGTCGAAGTTGTCCGTCGACAGCAGCCAGAGGGTGACGACCTCGACGTCCGTCTCGGAGCACCAGCCGAGGAACTCCTCGATCTTCTCGGCGCCCGCCCGGTGACCGTGGACCGTGGTGGAACCCGCGGCCTTCGCCCAGCGCCGGTTGCCGTCCATGATGACGCCGATGTGCTTGGGCACCTGAGCGTGGTCCAGGTGGCCTTCCACCCGGCGTGCGTACAGCCTGACCAGCAGGCCGCGCAGCTTGTCGCGCAGGTTCACGTGATTGTCAGCCCCTCCGTACGGATCGGACAGGCGCGGCTTCGACCGGCTCTGGCGCGGCCGAGGGCGATCCCTGTCCGTATGGCGGTCCGGGGGCTCCGTATGGCGTTCCCCGGGGGCGAAGCCTACCCCTGCGGGGCCTGTGCGCCGGATCGGGGCGGCGCGGAGGGCTACGGCGGCCTGCCCGCCGGGGCCCCGCGACCGGGTGCGCTGCGGCGCGGCGACGCGGGCGCGGGGCCAGGGAGTTGAAGGTGTGCGGATGGGGGGTGGCGGGGCTCGCGGGGTCAGGGATGCAAAGGCGCGCGCAAGGGGTGCGGGCGACGTCCGGGACCTGTCCGGGCACAAAAAACGGGCCGGTCCGTGGGGGGGAGACGGACCGGCCCGAGGGGGGGTTTCCACCATAACCCTTCGTGAGTGATGCTGCGTGCATCGGCATGCCACAACTACTCTCCGCAGTCGTACGGCAACGCGGCGATGGTCGCCCTTGACTCAGATTCAATTGGACACGCGTCCCGTTCACAACGGAATCTCAGGCGATCCACGGGAGATAGGGATGGATTCCGAGGGTTTGCCACACCTTGGACCTCGCCCGGCGGGGACCCCGCGCGTCCCCCCTCCGGGTGAACCGGAGCGCCGTCGCCCACTTGACGCCGGGTCGGCCTCCGGCGGTGGGACGCGGCACCGCGCAGCCCCCTCCGCCACGCGGTGCCGCCCGCGCAGCTTTGCTGACGCGAATTACCTTGGTCTGAACCTACGGGACGGCTCGCCGTCGGCGCGAGCCTTCGGGATAACGATGCGGAAACCCTGTGGGCTTCTTGGGGAAATGTCGCGGATGTCGGACAGTCAGGGGGCGCGGCGAAAGGCGAATAATGCTCCTTTTGCTAACGCATTGACCGACTATCGCCCTACGGCGAGGGCCGCCCTGCGGCGAGGGCTCGCCCGGTGCTCGTCAGTCGGTCGGCTCTCGTCAGTCGCGCTCGTCAGTCGGCCTGCGCTCGTCAGTCGCGCTCATCAGTCGGCCTGCGCTCGTCAGTCGGCCGGTGTCGCCCGGCGGGCTTCGACCAGGTGGCGGGAGCTGTGCGCGACGAAGCGGCCCTCCGACCGGATCCGCTCGTGCAGCGAACGGAGTTGGGCCTCGTATGCCTCGACCGTGAAGCCGGGCACCATCCAGATCACCTTGCGCAGGAAGTGCACGACGGCCGCGATGTCGTAAAACTCCATGCGGAGCCGTTCTGCACGCAGGTCCACGATCTCCAGGCCGGCCGCCTCCGCCTCCGCACGCTCACGGTCGGGGTGGCGGGCACCGTGCTGCCCCTCCGACAGGGGACCGAGGAAGTGCTCGACCAGCTCGAAGGCGCTGGCGGGACCCACGTGCTGGGCGAAGTACGTGCCGCCGGGCCGCAACACCCGGACGATCTCCCGCCAGTGGGGCCGCACGGGATGACGGCTGACGACGAGGTCGAAGGCGCCGTCCGCGAAGGGCAGGGCGGCGTCCTCGGGCGACGCGACGACGGCCACCCCGCGCGGGCGCAGCAGGGCGGTGGCCTTGGCGACATTGGGCGGCCAGCCTTCGGTGGCGACGGTGAGGAGAGGGGCTCGGGGGTGCGTGCTCTGCGCGGGGTCGGTGAGCGGGGGCGCGTGGGTGGGGTCGGTGAGCGGGGGTGCGTGGAGGAGCCTGCCGAGGGCAAAGTCGAGGACCTCCCCTCCCCCGGTCTGGATGTCCAGCACGGCATCCGCGCCGGTCAGGCGCTCGGCCATCGACACCGCGTAGCCCCACGAGGGCCGCGCCTCGGTGGCCCGCCCTTCGAACCACGAGAAGTCCCACCCCGCGGTGGGCACGGCGGCACCCTCGGCTAGGAAGTCCTCGAAGCTGCGGGACGCGGGGCGTGCGGCTCGGCCGGACTCCTGATGGGTGAGATGGCCGGGGGCGGGGTGGCCGGGGGCGGGGTGCATGGCGTCACCTGGTGCCTGGTGGGTGGCAGCGCCGGGGGCGTGGTGGGCGAGGTGGCCGGGGGCTTGGTGGGCGGCGTCGCCGGGTGTCCGGTCGGACGGCTCGTGGGTCGCGTGGTCGGAGGCCATGCGGGTGATCGTCCCAGGGCGATGTCAGTGGCCGCTGATAATTTTCGGAGCATGACGCGACCCGACACGACCGGTACCCCCGACCCCGCGCCCACACCCGCCCCGGCCCCTTCAGCCTCGCCCACCAGGCCGTACACGGGCGGCGAGAAGGAGATTCTGCGCGACGGCCTCGACCGCCACCGGGACGCGGTGCTGTGGAAGCTGGAGGGACTGGACGACGAGGCGCTCCGCCGCCCGATGACGCCGTCCGGGACGAGCCTGCTCGGCCTGGTCAAGCACCTGGCGTCCGTCGAGTACGGCTGGTTCGTGGAGAGCTTCGGCGGCGAGGTGGAGCCCCTGTGGTTCGACCCGGAGAGCGACGAGGACATGCGCGCGGACCAGGGCGAGACGACCGCGCAGATCGTCGAGTTCTACGGTCGTGCGCGGGCCGCCGCCGACGCCGTCATCGCCGTCCGGTCCCTGGACGATTTGGGCCGGCCCACCTGGCGGGAACACGCCGTGTCGCTGCGCTGGGTCCTGGTCCACATGATCGAGGAGACGGCGAGACACGCGGGCCACATGGACATCCTGCGGGAACTGGCGGACGGGGCGGTGGGAGACCGGCGGCCGGGATGACGGGTGCCGGGGGCGCGGTCACGAGGTGCGCGGGGGTGGTGGTGCGGGTGCGGGGGCCGGCAGAACGAGCAGGAGGTGCTCGTCCTCGCCGTGCCGCACGATGCCCGAACGCTGGAAGCCGAGTTTCTCCAGGAGGCGTACGGAGGCCGTGTTGCCGGCGAAGGGGTCGGCGTACAGGGGCCGGTTGACCTCCTCACGCAGGAACAGGCCGAGGGCCTCGGCACCGATGCCGCGACCCCAGTAGGGCCGCCCGAGCCAGTACCCGACGAAACGGCGGCGGCTGTCCGCCTCGTCTCCCTCCCACCAGGCGACGATGTGCCCGGCGGGCTCCTCGTCCACGGTGACCGTGCGCACGAGGCAGGTGTCGTCCCCGAGGATCGCGGACTTCCAGTGGGTGAGGAAGGCGTCACGGGGCCGGGGGGTGAACCGGGACCGCCGTACGGCCTCCTCGTCGTGTTCGAAGGTGAGAAAGGCTTCAAGGTCGGCGTGGATCACACCGCGCAGTCGTACGCGCTCCGGGTGGTCGGTCATCACGGCACCAGGGGCCGTACCTGCTCGGCCGCGAAGCGCACGAACCCCTCGGGGTCCGGTTCGTCGCCGGTCGGCTGGAGGACGACGGTGTCGGCACCGGCCTCCGCGAGCCGCTGCACCGCCTTCGCCACGGCAGCCGCGTCCCCGGCGACCCCGAGGTCGGGCACCGAGCCGACGCCCTCGGCCACGAGTTCCGCGCGCAGCCGGGCGGCAGCGTCCGGTCCGGTGGCGGCGAGCAGATTGACGACCACCCGGTGCGGTTCGCCGGTACGGCCGGCTGCGGCCCGCCCCGCGTCGATCAGCCGACGCGCCTCGCGCACACCGTCGGGCGTGGTGGAGGAGGTCAGGACGGTCCCGTCGGCGGCCTCACCGGACAGCCGCAGCGAGCGCGGCCCGGTGGCACCGGCCAGCACCTCGACGGGACCCTCGGGCGGCCAGTCGAGGGCGACGTCGTCCAGCTTCACGTACCGGCCGTCGGTGGTGACGCGCGCTCCGCCCAACAGGCCGCGCAGCGCGTCGAGATGCTCCCGCAGGAGCGTCAGCGGCGACTCGACACGCGCCCCGACCTGCCCCATCCAGTCCTGCACCCCGTGCCCGACGGCGACCACGGCACGTCCGGGAAACATGCGGTGCAGCGAGGCGGCCTCCATCGCGGTCACGGCGACGTTGCGCAACGGCACGGGCAGCAACCCGACCCCGACCCGCACCCGCTCACTCCACGCGAGCGCGGCGGCCGCGGCGGACACCCCACCCTCCCGAAAACAGTCCTCCCACAGCCACAGCTCCCCCAGCCCACTCTGATCAGCGATCAGAACGACGTCACGCAACCGCTCAGGAGGAAGCTGAGGCCGGAACACGGCACCTAGTGCAGTCATGGGGACTTCCTACCCGTCGGCCCACGTTCGGACAACAGGTCCGCGGCTGAAACGAGAGCCGCCAGCCCGGCGGACGACGGTGAGCGCGGAGAGATGGAGCGAGGCCGTCACAGGGGCTGCGCTTCGGCTCCCCTCGCGTCGTGGGAGGTGGCCTCGGCGTAGCCCGGTCGCTGGGAGATCACGTAAAGGTGGCGCGGTCCCGGAACGGCGATCACCGCGGCGAGGCGAGGGTCGCCGGCGCACCAGATCTCCCGTACCTGTGCTCTGCGTTCGGGCTTCGCCCGTTTTCCCAGCCGCCCGCCCCACCAGACGGCGCGAACGTGGGAGTGCATCACCATCGTCACCGGCTGATTTGGCTCCGTGGGGTGTGGGAACCGGAGCCAGGCACAACCGTTCCGAACACCGGGAAGGTTGCCGATGCCGCTCTCCGGGGTCTCGTGCACCTGCCAGGGGTACTCCCGCAGGATCCGCCGCGAACGGAACGCGCCTTTCCAGTACGCGCCCTGCAGGAACGTCCGGTAGAACGTGTAGGCCATCGGAACGAAGAAGAGCCACAGCGTCCACTTGGTGGACATGATCACGTACCACGCGAGCAGGCCGACCCAGGCCGCCGGCCACAGAAGCTGGCCGAGTACCGTACAGATGAGCAGCTGCGTCCAGGCACGGCGGGTGGCCGGATCGTCCCAGGCTGTGGGCTGGTGCAAGGTAGGCATGTCAGTCCTCGCCGAATACGTCGCTGGATGGTTCGGATGATGCGCCGAATGCTTCCGGAAGCGGGTTGTCGAAACTGACCGCGCCGACGATGTCCCTGAGCAGCGCTCGATACCGCTTCGAATGCTCCACCGCCGTCGTCGCCAGTGTCAGGATGGCGATCCGTCGGCCGTCGGGGCAGGGAACACAGCCGGTGACCTGGACCAGCCGACGTCGCGCGGCAGGTCCTGCCTCCGCTGGCCCCGCCAGACGGGTCTGCAGCAGGGCCGCCGGGCCGCATGGCGGGGCAAGGATCTCGATGTGCTCGGCGCCCTCCACGTTGGCGACGGCACGCGCCGCAAGTACACCGCGAGGTGCCCAGCTCGTCGCCCGCCAGGTGAGCGTGAACAGGGACAGCAGCACGCCGCCATCTCCCTCGTCGTCGGCGTGCATGCCGAGCGAGCAGTGGACGGTGCCGATCTCCACGAGCAGTTGGGCCGTCCGGAGGAGCGGACCGAGGTCAACCAGCAGCCGCTGCCGTGACGCCTCATCGGGAAGCGCCTCGATGAGCGGCCGCAGAGTGTCGTCGGGGTACGCCGCCTGCGCCTCAGGGGTCCCGGCCTGCGTCAACTCCCTCAGCGGAAGCGGGACGAAGCCCGGGGGCAGCGCAAACCAGATGTCGGCGTCCTGGCTCCGGGCCGACGCGTCGATGTCATAAGGAGCAATGTTCACGACGCCTCCCCCGCTCCGCGCAGCAGGAAGTGCAGGGCGCCCACTGTCGCGGGGAGATCGACGCCCAGGGTTCTGGGTCCGTCCAGCAGGCTGCCGGCCACGCTGGCCGCATCGCTGTCCAGACTGTCCACTGCGCTGCTGGCGACGCCGTAGACGGCGGTACCGGCCCCCAGCAGCGTCGCGGGCATGTCGATCTTCTCTACAACCGGCGCCAGGCGTCCGCCGAAAACTCTGGGGTGGGCCAGGAGGCTCACCGCGCCCCCGGCAGCGGCGGCCTCCGTTTTGATCGACGTCCCCATCGACTTGATTGACGTCCCCGCGTTGGTCCCGGCCCTGGCGATCCTCTGCCCCAGCGTCAGCACCTCGTCGCCCTCTCCGGCGAGCGACAGAATCTGCCCGGACTCTCCGGCGGCACGGAATCCGAGATACCCGCCCTTGAGTACGACGCCCAAACCCGGCAGCATGCCCAGGAAGTCACCCGCGACTCCAAGCGTGTTGCTCCAGAAGTCGAGATCCAACTCGCCCTTGGTGAAGCCGTCGTTCAGGGACGCCATGACCTCGGGATCGCTGACCCGCAGCCCGAAGGCGACGCCGCTCAACAGTCCGGCTGCCAGGAAAAGCATCCAGGGGGCAATTGCGGTAAGCCCGAGCAGCGCGATGACTCCGAGCACGGCCGCACACGCACTCAAGACGTCCGGGAGATTGTCACCCAGCCAGTCGGTGAACGTGTCCCACTCACCGGGCTCGTGCGGCGCCAACTTCTTGGTCGCGTCCCGGATCCTGCCCGCGCGATATTCCGCTTTGTCCTTGTGTTCCTCGGCCAGTCTCTTCGCTTTGCCGATGACTTTGTCGAGTTCTGCTTGGGCTGCGGCGACGCCCGCGTTGGCGTGTGTCAGTGCTTTCTGGGCCTCGTCATGATGGCCGCTCTTCTTGTCCGCGCCGGCGTCGGCTTTCGCCTTGGTCGCGCGCCCCTTGGCCGCGTCCAGGGCGGCCTGCGCGTCCTTCGCGTCCGATTCGAGCTTCGCAGCACGGCGCTGGAAGTCGTCGAGTTCGCCTTTCCAGCGGTCGAGTTGACGTGCCGCCTTGTGGAGGGAATGCGCGGCGTTCTTCAGATTCAGAGGCAGCGGCCCCCCGTCCAGCTGCTCCCGGAAGGCGACAGCGGCGTCACCTTTCCAGTAGCTGCCGTCGAGCAGCTTGGTGACGAGACCGTGCGCCTCTTCCAGGGTCTTGGCACAGTTCGCGAGCTTCTTGTGGAGGTCGCCGACCGTGTCGACGCTGCCTGGCGTGGGGTTGAACCCCAGGTGTGGATAGCTCGGGTTCGGAATGGACGGGGAGGACTTCAGCCCTTGCGGCAGGTTGCCGTTGCGGACAGCGGCGGAGTCAGGGAAGGAGGAGGGTTCCAGACCCGAATTCACCGTCACTTCGTACCGCCGCCCTGGCCGCTTCGGGTCTTCCTCAGCGCTTCCTCCAGCGCCCTGTCCACCTCGGCGTAACTGTCCTTGCTCTTACCGATGATGTCGGCGAGGCCCTCGGTCTGTTCGCCGATCTGCTCGGTGCCGTACTTCCAGTCCTGCTGGAAGTCCTCGCACGCGGAGTCCAGATCATCCGTGCCGAGCCCGGTGACGGTCGCGTCGGCGAGCGCCCTGCGCAGCCCCTTCAGGGATTCGCTCGACTTGTTCAGCAACTTCATGAAGTGCTTGAGCTCATCCCCGTCGACGGCCAGTCGATCCGCCATGCACCAGTCCCCTCTCACCCTGCGCCCAGGCATGAGTAGGGGACTTTAGCCGTTTCGGCTTTGCTGTCGTGACGACGTCAACCGTCGTTCACGGGGAAGCGGATCTCATGCGCGAAGGCTTCTCGCGTGGCACCCAAGGAGCCCCGGGGGAGAAGCCATTGCCACAGGGCCGCGGGTATTTCACTCCGTCGGGTGGCGGCGACGTCAGGGCTGACACCCATCGGCGCCGCCCCGCTTCGAGGTCAGGCGGGTGGTCTGCCACACGCCCTTCCCGCTCTTCTCAAGGCGCGTGTTGTACAGCACGTAAGGGCTGTCGTCCGTCGGCGTCCTGTCGACCTTGCCGGTCCTGCGGTTCTTGTTGAAGCCCTTGCTCTCGTCCGAGCAGTAGACGACGGAGGCGGCGGTACCGCCGGACAGGGTGACCTTCGGCGCGTAGTAGCGCGTGGTGCCTGTGAAGGTGAGGTTGGCGTCCAGGTACGCCTGCACCCACGCCACCGCATCCGACAACGCCTTGTCCCGGTAGTAGAACGAGAGCCCCGGCGCTCCTGTGTCGCCCCGCAGGATGGCGTCGTTCGTCGCGTCGATACGTCGGGCGGCGTCCGACAGCACCGCGTCCTCGGCCTCTTCGCCGGTCTTCCAGCCCTCGTACGTGTCCGTGACGTCAGACGGCAGCTGGACGGCCGGACGGCCGAAGGAAGGTGACGCGCTCGTTCTCGGGGACGCCGACGCGCCGCCCGCGGCGCCACCGACCGAGGGCCTGTCGCCGCCCTGCTCCCCAGGGTTGTGATCGCTACCGCACGCGGACAGCGACAGGGCCGCAGCCGCGGTCAGCGCGATCGCTGCGATAAGGGTGGAACGGCGGTTCAGGGTCAACTTCCGGGTCGGTGAGGCCGGCCAGTGCGCGCGGTGGACGGGCGCGGTGCTCACTCATCCGTGGCACCGCGCCCGTACGCCGGTCAGTGGTTGATGGCCTGGATCTCCTGTACGACGACATCCTGCGTGGCACCGAAGGAGCCGTCGGGCAGGTCGCCGCCCGCGCCGCCGCTGCCGGTCCAGTCGATCTTCCAGGTGACCGTCGCCCTCAGGGGGTACGTTCCCTTGCCCGAGGAACGCAGGTACTTGACGCCACAGGCAGGGGTTTCGTCGGCCTTGCCCTTGGCGTACGGCTCGCCGATACGACCGTGGTCGATCGGGCAGACCCCGGACGCCGGATACGTCACGGCGTCTCCGGTACCCGGCTCGATCTTCAGCGAGACCGGCTCCGCGGTCGCCGTCGCCTTGAGAGCGATGGCCGGCACCGACGCCGTGACGGAGACCGGCTTGAACTGGGCGCCGTCCAGCCAGGCCCACGTCGGAAGGTTCACCTTGGTGGCGGCTGCGGGCGCCAGCGTCACCTTCGTGCCCGGGACGCGGATTTCGGCGTACGCGAGTTCGGCCAGGATTTCCGGAGTCACGGCGTTCGTTATGCCGGCCGGCGGGGGGTCACCCTTGTCCACCCAGAAGTAGTCCTTGGTGCAGGAGTCCCAGCCCGGCGGAAAGTCCTTGTTGACGTACGGACCCCACCAGAATCCCTTGCCGGTCTTGTCCTTGTTGAAGTCCCTATCGGGTTCGTCCTTGTTGACGTACTTCTTCCGCTGCTCGGCGTCCCACTCGTAACCCGTCGAGTCAGCCGCCCAGATCGGCTCCAGATACTTCTGCAGCCCCTCGGGCGTGTACTTAGGCGCATACCAGCACGCGGGCGGCGTCCACGAGGTGGTCGACGACAGCGCACCCGTCGAGTTGCCACTGCCGTTCTTCGAACGATCGAAGACGACACCGCCGACGGTGACGGAGACGGTGCCGTCGTCGCCGGTCTTGGCACTCTGTTCGGTCTCATTGACATTACTGTCTTCGTCGCGCCCGCCTGCATGGGCCGTAGGCGCGGCGAACAAGGAAAAGCAGACGAAGGTGAGAAGAGTGGTGATCCTTACCGACTTCGCTATGGCTGGCACGCCTTGTTCCCCCGGTTCGACGCCACGTCAGTGGTCTGCCACACGCCTTCGGCGTTCTTGACGAGCTTGCTGTTGTAAAGCACGTAACTGTTGGCCGTTGTCGGCGTGTTCTTGACCTTGCCGGTCTTCTTCTCCTTGATGAAGGACTTGCTCTCGTCCGAGCAGTAGGTGACGTATGCCTTGCCGCTTCCCGAGAGGGTCACCTTGTAGTCGAAGTACCGGGTTTCGCCGACCCACGTGTGCTTCTTGTTGATATAGCCCAGAACATAAGTGATCGACCCACTGAGAGCACGTTCGGTGTTGTAGAAACCGAGGGCTTTCGTCCCGGTACTCGCCTTGAAGATCGCCTCGTCCACCGAGTTCACGCTCAGCGTGCTGTCCGCGAGGGCCGCGTCCTTCGCCGCGTCACCTGTCTTCTGGTACTCGAAGACGTTCTTCGCGTCGGACGGGAAGGTGATCTTCGGTCGGCCGGCGGTCTTGGATGCGCTCGCACTGGGGGACGCCGACGCGCTACTTTCCGTGCCGACTCCAGCGATCTTGTCGTTGCTCTTGTCCTTGGAGTCGTCGTCGCTTCCGCACGCGGACAGCGACAGGGCCGCAGCGGCGGTCAGCGCGATCGCTGCGAGGAGGGTGGGGCGGCGGGTCACGGTCAACTCCCGGTCGGCGAGGCTTCTCTTGAGCGAACCAACGCTATCCAGCGACACGGGACGACACCAGGGTGACTCGGGTCGACCTAGGGGTGTATGGGACCAAATCACCCCTTGGAGGCTCCGCTTGACCCGTAACAGTTCCGTAACTGGACGCTGTCTTCGTCGCATGGTGCGCTGAGCTGACGGTTCCACTTATGAACAAGCAAAGGAGACCTCAACCGGAGGGATGCCCACGACGCAAGCGGCTCCCCGAGTCACCACTCGGACTCAGCCACGACCTTCGGGAACGTTCCGCGACGCCCGCCGGCCAGGCGAAGGCACGCCGACGTGTTCTCTACGGCTGGCACTGAGGTCTTCTCAGCAACGTGATGGTTGCGGTGCGTGATCGCCCGGCGCACGCGGGACGGTGACCTGGCGTCAGATATGCATGAAGCCCCTGATAGGAACACGTCTACCAAGATCACGTTCCGTATAACCAGAGGCTCCAAGTGCCCTCCAGTATCACCTACACCGCTGTCCTGGACGTCCGCAGAGCGACCGCCGAGCACCTCGCGAAGCTGCTGCGCGAGCATCGTGAGCTGCTCGGGACCCGCAGGGGCACTCGCGTGCTGGGCGCTTTCCGGCAGGCGGTGTTCGTGCTGCGCTGGTTCGTCGACGGTACCCGGCTGGCCCAGCTCGCCCGGGACAACGGCATTTCGCCGCCGACCGCCTACCGCTATCTGCACGAGGGGCTGACGGTGCTCGCCGACCACGCGCCCGACCTGTCCACCGCGCTGGAACGGCCAGCAGCGGCCGGGTACACCCACCTCAACCTGGACGGCACCGTGATCCGTACCGACCGGGTGGCCGCCACCGGCCCCAATGGCGCGGATCTTTGGTGGTCGGGCAAGCACAAGCACCACGGCGGGAACGTGCAGGTCATCGCCGCCCCGAACGGCTGGCCGCTGTGGGTCTCCCCGGTCCACCCCGGCCGAGAGCACGACACCACCTGCGCCCGCGCCCACGGCCTGGTCGATGCCCTCAACCGGCTCGCCGCCACCCTGGGCATCCCCACCTTGACCGACCTCGGCTACGAGAATGCAGGCGACGGCTTCCGCCACCCGGTAAAGAAGCCCAGGGGCAGTGAACTCGCCGAAGCCGACAGGGCGTTCAACGCCGTGATCCGTGGCGTCCACGCGGTCGCCGAACGCGCCAACGCCTTACTGAAGGTCACCTTCAAGGCCCTGTGCGGGGTCAGCCTCGACCCATCGGCCATCACCCGCATCGCGCGAGCCGCCCTCGTCCTCCTGCAACTGGAACACGACCGCACAGCCCGAAGATCACGAACCGTCACGACAAGCCCCTGTCAGCTCGGGCCAGCGCGTGCTTCGTCGTTTTCTACGGGCCCGCCGCCAGCGGATGGGAGGCAACGGCCAATTCCACGACTGGGAACCGGACAAACAGCGGAAATTTCGGGCCACGGAACTTGTGCGGCGCCTGTGAACCCATGAGGGTAGCGGTTCGACACGTGTTCGATTGTTCTTAGGGGGAGAAATGAAGGCGCGTTTTATCGTCCCGCTTCTCGCGGCGGGGGCCCTGCTGGTGTCGGCTGCCACGGCGTCGGCTGCTCCGAGCGGCAGCACGGGAAGGGCCGTCGCGAAGACTGCTGCCTTTCCCGTGTGGTGCACGTTCCAGGGTGAGAAACCGTTCCAGGTCACCCATGGCGGCCCGCTGTACGCCCAGGGCCATTACACGGGTTGCTCAACTCCGGCACCCGACCAGTGCCGGGTCCAGGTCGATCTTCAGGAGTACGTGCGCGACGGATACTGGCGCGCGGTGAAGCACAAGGACAGCGGGTGGACCAAGTGCAGCGGGCGCTACACCACTCCAGGGCTCACGTGCGTGCATGATGGAGAGAAGGAGACGTACAACACTCAGGTGACCTTGCAGGTCGAGTACCAGGGACGCTTCAGCGAACCCGGAATCGCAGACACGGGCAACACCGTGATTGACTGCTGAAGTTCGTTCACCCGTAACGGCCTGCCGGATTGATTCGGTAGGCCGTTTTCGGCTTCGGTCGCACAGATGAAAGTGAGACAGCAGCATGCACGTTCATTTTGAAGCAGTAGACCCAGAGAAAATGATCAAGTTCTGGGGCAGCATCCCGGGTTGGGGTGGGTACAGCATCGGCGAAGCGGAATCTCCGGCTGTACTACCGGTCGTCACGGTCCTCGTCGGAACGGTCGCCGAACAGGTTCAGACGCTGATCGCCAAGGGCGCCTCTCTCGTGGAACCTCACGATTGCATGCAGGCCCTGATGACGGATCCGGAAGGCAACAGGTTTATGGTGGTGCTCGACCCCGATCACGAAGCATGACGTTCTCCAGCGTGGATGCGGCCCGGCGTACGGCATCTGGAGCCTTTGGTTATACGGAACGTGATCTTGGCAGACGTGTTTCTATCAGGGGCTTCATGCATATCTGACGCCAGGTCACCACCCCGCGCACGCCGGGCGATCACCCACCGCAACCATCATGTTGCTGAGAAGACCTCACTGAGCCGCTCCCCTGGTGGAAATGATCTGAGACGTCTGCCAGACACCGTCGGAGTCCCGGTCCAGCCTCGTGTTGTACAGAACGTAGCTGTTCCCGGTGACCGGTGTCCTGGCGATCTCCATCGTCTTCCTGCCCTTGCTCCAACCCTTGCTCTCATCCGCGCAGAACGTGAGGACGGCCGAGGCCTTGCCGTTGAGCGTCACCTTGCGGTCGTAGTACCGAGCCTCACCCGCCAACGTGGCACCCGCTCGTTCGAACTCGGCCACCCAAGTCAGCGCCGCCTCGCGGGCTTTGCCGGTGTTGTAGTAGGCGATTGCCTTGCCCCCGGGTCTGTGCCGGCGATCGCGGCATCGACGGCTCGCATGCGCTCAGCACTGTCGGCCAACACGGCATCCTTCACCGGATCACCGGTCGTCGCCCCTTCGAATACCAAGTCCAGATCCGGGGGAAGCGCGATGGCCGGCCTATTGATTGCCCTTGAAGGGGTAGCTGTCGGCGAAGTCGAGGTCTCGCCACCCGTACCGACCGCTGCAACCTTGTCATTGAGGCTTTTCAGAGTGTCCACCGATGGGGTGACGGCGAGGTGGGCCGCAACGCACGAGGCACCCGTGCCGTTGAGGGAGGTGTTCGAAGTCTCAACTCATCAGCGCAGGTGCCTCGTTGGTTCCTTATCCTGCCGCACTTGATCTGCCCCACGCGTTGGTCGAGTGGGTCACCATGCTCATCGTCACCCGCGAGGGTGACCGCCGCTGCAAGCTCCCGCCGCACCAACGTGCGCTCGTCGCTCTGGTGTACCTGCGCAAGCACGACACCCTGGCCAGGATCGCGGCCGGCTTCGGCATCTCGGTGGGTACCGCCCACGCCTACACCACCGCAGTGATCAGCCTTCTCGCTGGCCGGGCGCCGGGCCTGCTCAAGTCTCTGCGCGAGCACGAACCGGAGTACGTCCTGCTCGACGGAACGCTCGCCGAGTGCGACCGCGTGGGCGACGGCCGGGCCGACTACTCGCACAAGCACCGCCGCCACGGTGTGAACGTGCAGGTCGTGACCGACCCAACCGGGCACGTGCTGTGGATCTCGCCGGCCTTGCCGGGCCGGTGCCACGACCTGACCGCGGCCCGCACTCATCGGATCATCCGGATCTGCGAACGGCAGGGCGTCCCCATCCTGGCCGACCGCGCCTACACCGGCGCCGGACCCTGGGTCACCACCGGGCGCAGACGCCCACCCGGCGGGCAGCTGACCCCGACAGAACGGACGGTCAACCGCGCACTGGCCACGTCCCGAGCGCCCGTCGAACGCGGAATGGCACGACTCAAGTCCTGGCGGATCTTCAGAAGATCGCGATGCAGCCCGAATCGAATGACGTCAATCGCCAAGGCCATCCTCACCCTGGAGAGGCAGCGCTGAAAACGCTCATTGCTGTCGCCCTCAGAGTCGTCAGCACTTCCGCATGCGGAGAGCGACAGGGCCGCGACGGCAGCCAGCGCCACCACTCCGAGAAGGGTGGGGCGGCTGGTCACGCAGGCCGGCATTTTGCACTTCCTCTCTGCGAGTTCAGGTGCTCGGTAACCCATACGTTCCCGTTGCTCCTACGCAGAATGCTGGAGTAGATCACATAATTGTTCTTCGTCACCGGGGTGACATCCGTTTTCCCGGTGCTCAGGAACCTGTTGAAAGCTCTGTTCTGATCCTCGCAATACACAAGGGTTGCCGTGCCGTCTCCCTTGACCGTGACGCTCTCCTTGTAGAAGCGGGTCAGGCCGGTGGTGCGTGCTTTGTGGTCGACGAACTCCTGGATGTAAGCCTGGCTGCCGGCGGCAGCTGTCCCCTCCGAGTAGAAGCGGTACGCCGCGTGGAGCGGTTTCTGCTCCGCGATCGCCATGTCCACCGCCCTGATGCGCTGTTCGGCGTCGTTGAGGACTGCGTCCTTGTCCGTGTCACCCGTCTTCCGCCACTCGAAGTCATACGTGACGTCCGACGGCAGCTCGATCCTCGGGCGGACGACTGCTGCCGGTGTGGACGCGGTCGATGCCGCCGGCGCCCCGACCTTGTCGTTGTCGTGTCGCTGGGGGCTGTCGGCGCCACCGCAGGCGGACAGCGACAAGACCCCGGCGACGGTCAGTGCGATTCCCGCGACGCCGGGCGATCGGAGGGTCACTGTCTTCTCCCGTTCAAAGAGGCGGTGCTTCCGCGAGCCACCGCTGTCCAGCTGTACCGATGACGCCCCGCTCAGGGCTGGCACTTGGCACTTCCGATCTGGGAGAGGATTTCCCGCACTTCCCAGACGCCCTTGTCGTTCTGCTTGAGTGACGTGTGGTACATGACATAACTGTCGCTGGTGACCCTGGTCTTCTTGACTTTGTCGGGCAGGTACTTCACGAATGCCTTGCCTTGGTCCTCGCAATAGCTGAGGGAGGCGGTCCCGTCCTCGTTGACGGCCAGGTCGGGGTCATAGAAGCGGTAGGCGCCCGTAATGCTCGCTTTGTGGTCCACGTAGTTCTGGATGAACTTCTGCGTACCGGCCGCTGCTTCGCCCTCGTAGTAGGAGAGGTAGGCATGGTCGAGCGCGTCCTGATGCACGATCGCCAGGTCGACGGCCTGGATGGACTGCTCACTGTCGGCCAGGACCGCGTCCTTCTCCTTGTCGCCCGTCTTGGGCCAGTCGAAGGTGTACGAGAGGTCCGACGGCAGGTCGAGCCTCGGGCGGCCCGTGGCCTCCGATGCGCTCCGGGAGGGCGAGGCCGACCTCTCGGCTCCCGAGTCGGCCGTCGAGGCCCTGTCGCCGCTCTTGTCCGCGGAATCGTCGGCGCCCCCGCACCCCGACAGTGACACGGTCGCTGTCGCGGTCAGGGCGAGCGTTGCGAGGAGGGTGAGGCGGCGGGTCACGGGCAACTCCCGGTCGGCGAGGCGGCGCTTGAGCGTCGTCACGTTAGTCAGCGGAGCGTGGCCGCATCAATTCGGCCCGCTGGCACCCGCTACGTTCGGTTCGTGCGGGCTGCGCTACGGGAGGGGTGGGTATGAGGCGGCGGTGGCGGGACGGGTGGGGGAGCCTGGTCGTGCGGGGGGAGGAAGCCGACTTCTCCGTTCCGTTGGAGATCGCGAGTTCCTACCGGGCCCGCACCAGAGGGCTGTTGGGGCGTGATCACCTCGACGGGGCGATGCTGCTCTCCCCCGCCGGCAGCGTGCACACCTTCCGTATGCGGATGCCCATCGACGTCGCCTACCTCGATCGCCACCTCGACGTCATCGCCGTACGCACCATGAAACCCGGCCGCCTCGGGCTGCCCCGCCTGCGGTCCCGGCATGTGCTGGAGGCGGAGGCGGGGGCGATGGCCGGATGGGGAGTGCGGGTCGGGGTGCGGGTGGACGTCGTCGTGGAGTAGGGCCGTCCCCGGTCGGCTCAGTTGTCCGAGCGGGGGAAGGACACCTCCACCCTTCGGTTCTTCTTACGGCCCTCTTCCGTCGCGTTGGACGAGATCGGGTACTGCTCGCCGTATCCGCGCACCTCGAAGGTGACCCCGGAGTCGTTCAGTTCCTGGTCCAGGACGTCCTGTACGGCGTTGGCGCGCTGCTTGGACAGGACGTCGCCGTGGGCCGAGGAGCCGAGGTCGTCCGTGAAGCCGAAGACCCTGATCTGCGTCGCGTGCTGGTTCCTGATCTCGTCGGCGATGCCCCCGATGCGGGCCTTGGCCTCCGCGCCGAGCTTGGCACTGTCCTTGCCGAACAGCACCTCCGCCTGGAGGGCGAACTTCACGTCCGCGTTGGTGTCCTCCCGGCGTTCGTCGCCGCTCTGGTCCTCCACGACCTGCTTGATGTCGAGGACCTTCGCGGCCGCCAGGGTGGCTCCCTCGGGCAGCTTCAGGTCCGGGTCGTTCGCGTCCACCTGTACGGGGGCTGCGGCGGTGGGTTCGGTGCCCGGGGGGACGCTCGGGTCGTCGTCGGCACCGGCCGGTACGGCGCCCACCAGTTGGGCGGCGACAAGGGCCGAGGTCGCCGCCAGCGCCAGCGCGAGGCGAGGCGCCGCGGCCCGGGGAGAGGTGCGGGTCATGGTCCGCCTCACCCGGAGATCTGGATGGTGGCGGAGGCGAACGTCGGCAGTTGGAAGGTGACTTCGCCGATGTCGGTGGGTGGAGCGGGGAACTGCATGAAGACGGTCACGCTGTCACCCGGCCTGATGGTGGAGAAGCCCGTCGTCGTCAGCGGGCGGCCGTCGGTGTCGCGCAGGACGTAGTAGCGCTTCTTGCCCTTCGAGTCGACGAGCGTGGCTCCGCCGAGCGACCTGCCGTTCCGGATGATCTCGGTCTCGTTGCCGCTCAGGGCCGCCGGCACCACGGCGCTCTGGGCGCCGTCGTTCTTCAGGTTGCCGTTCACGGTGACGAAGCCACCGGAGTCGCGTTGGGCGGACGTGATCTGGAGAAGCAATCCGTCCGAGCCCTTCAACTCGGCCAGGGGTTCCTCCGACTGGCCTTCCTGGGCGCTGGGACCGGACCCGGAACCACTGCCCTTGGACGCGGAGGCAGTCGTCTCCGGCTTCTTGTCGTCGCCGGCGCCGCCCCCGCCGCAGCCGGTCACGCCCAGGGCCAGACCTGCCGCCACGGCCAGCGCGACCATCCCCCTGCGGGCCTCCGCCGTGAACCGGATGCTCATCGCTCCGCCTCCTTCATCACTCGTCGTTCGCACGTCAGTCGGCCAGATGGACGTCGAAGAGGTCCTCGGGCTTCGGAAGATCGGTGAGATCGTCCGGCTTCAGGATCCACTCCTCGCCTTTGCAGGTGAGCGTCGGCAGGGTGTCCTCGTCGGCGTCTTCCCCGGGAGGCTTGAACGAGCAGCGCGGCTCGATCACGGCGGTGGCCGTGGCCTTGGAGTAGGTGTCCTCGGTGCCGGGCACGATCGAGTCGCCGACGGACTTGTTCGCCGTGACGTCGACCGTGTAGCCCGGTGGCAGCCCGTACTTCTGCGCGCACTGCGCGGTGGCCTCGTTCTGAGCGGCCAGCTGTGCCGCCCGCGCGCATCCGTCGAACAGCACTCCGCCGCCGTCGAAGATGGCCTGCCAGGCAGCCGGGTCGGCGATCTTGTCGACCCACTCGTCCCTCAGCGCGTCCCGCGTGTCCAGGGCCGCCGCGAGGGCCGCCGCGTCGGCCGCCGTCTGCGCTCCGTTCCGGTTGGCCGCGGCCTGGCCGACGGCCAGGTAGGCGAACGCGAGAAAGAGCAGGCCCGCCACCACCATGATGTAGATGGGGAAAGCCTGCCCTGCGTCGCCGGGCCGGTGGAGTCGTGTCAGCCGGTCACCTTGGCGATCTGCGCGGTGATCGCGTCGTAGATCGTCTGTCCGATGCTCGTGCCCGTGATCGCCAGCACGATCGCCACCACCACCGCGATGATGCCCAGGTACTCCACCGCGGTCTGGCCCCTGTCGTCGCGGGCGGCCCGGGTCTGAAGGTACGCGACTGTGGTGTTGATCCAGTTGCTCATGGTGTTCCCCTCCGGGTGGCCGGCAAGTCTCTGTGGTGCCCTGCGCACCGTACGCCGAGGGGCCAGGCGCGGAGGAGGGCCTCAGGGCCCAATTCCGGGCCAGGTCACGGTTCACAGCACACCCCGTGGCGCGTTGGAGGCCGTGCCCAGCCACTTGGCGACCGACTCGGTGCGGCTCGTGCTCCCCAGCTTCGCGAAAATTCGGTTGATGTGGTTCTTGACCGTCTTCTCGCTGATGAAACAGACGGCGGCGATCTGCTGGTTCGTCATCCCCGACGCGATGTGGTCCATGATCTCCGCCTCCCTCGTGCTCAGTTGGAACAGCGACCTGTCCGGAGCGGCCGGACGGCCACTCGTCCACTCAGGAGAAGACTGTCCCATATCTGGTTGCAGTCGCGAAAGGGCTTCCGGCGAAGTCGGCGGACTCGGTATCCGTGACAGCGTAGTACGCGCCAGCGCGTCATACCCCGCTGGTTGCACATGCGAAGGGTTGGATCGCCGGAGTTGGGCCAGCAGGACGTCCGCCGCCGTGGGGGTGAAGTGGGCTCGGCCCTGCCGGACGTCCTTCACGGCCGTCACCAGCTGCTCGGTCGTGAACTCTCCGTGCACCAGGTATCCGCCCGCCCCTCCGCGGAGGGCCTCCTCGACGATCTCCGGATCGCCGCTGTACGTCAGCATCAGGACGGGGGCGATCCCTGCGAGGTGCGGGAGGGCCGCGAGGCCGTCCACGCCGGGCATGCGGACGTCCAGGAGGATCACGTCGGGGCGGTGCCGCCGGGCCGCCAGACAGGCCGCGCGGCCGTCGGCGGCCTCCGCCACGACCGTCATGTCCGGCCGGCCGGACAGCAGCGCCGTGAGGCCCGCGCGGACCACCGGGTTGTCGTCGGCGACCAGGACTTGTACGGGGCCGGCGGGAGCCGCCGCGGGGAAGGGCTCGGACGAGGGCCGGGGCTGGTGTGGGTGTGGGTGTGGGGGATGGTGCTGCATGGCGCGGCCTCCTCTCGGTTCGTGCGACGAATCCCTCGTCACGTTCGCGGGTTCATGGGTACGACGCCGTCGTCGTCAGGGACTTCAGAGGTACGTCCACGCGAATTTCCGTCCCCTGGGGATGGGCGCCCCGGCCGATGCGGATGCGGGCGCCGACCGACGCGGCCCGCTCGACTATGCCGACCAGTCCGAAGTGGCCCGTCCTGCACAGCTGTTCGAGGGTGGTGTCGGCGGGCAGCCCGCAGCCGTCGTCGTAGACGCTGATGCTGAGGAGGCCGCCGTGGACGCCGGCGCTGACGTCGACGTGGCTGGCGTGCGCGTGGCGGTGGGCATTCTCCAGGGCCTCGGTCGTGATCGTGAGGAGCTGGCGGGCGACCGCGGGAGTCACCGGGGGCGCCTCGCCCTCACCGGTGGGGGTGTAGGTGGTCGGCAGTCCGGTCCGGGTGGCGAAGTCGGCCGTACGGCACGCCAGTTCGCCCAGTACGTCCGTGGCCTGGGCGCTGTCCGGCGCGCGGCGCAAGTCGGTCAGGAGTTCGCGGGACTCCGCGGCGGCTCGGCGGGCCGCCCGGGCCACCAGTTCGGCCTGCTGTCTCACCACCGCCGGGTCGAGGTCGGCCGCGCCCGTGGAGGCCGCCAGGCCGTCCGCCGCCATGGCCACGCCGTAGAGGGTCTTCGCGACCGAGTCGTGCATCTCGCGGGCCAGACGGGCTCGTTCGGCGGCGACGGCCTCGGTGACCGCCAGCCGCGCCTGTACGGCCGTCAGCGCCTGCGTCGCCGCGCCGAAGCGGAGCACCAGGTTGCGCGACGTCGAGCCGATCGCGCCCGTGATGACACAGATGCCCGGCAGCAACAGCAGCTCGGCGAGGCCGGTGTGCGGGTCCCGGAGGGTCGCCCGGACGAGCAGGAGGATCAGCGACTGGAGGGAGGCGAAGACGGCGGCGCCTCGCCAGCCGTAGACGATGCCGGCGAGCAGCGGGGTGCAGACGCTGACGTAGGCGAGGGTGGTGTCGGGGCCCGCCGAGACGAGGAGCAGTGAGCCGAAGAGGGTGTCCGCGGCCAGGAGGGTGGGGTGGCGCAGGAGGAGCGGGCCGAAGCGTTCCCAGTCCCGGAAGAGGGCGTAGGACGCCATGAAGGTGACGATCACCGCCGCGCTGACCAGCCGCGTGCCGAGGCCGGGGGCGGCGTTGAGGAGGGCGGCGGGGGCGGCCACGGCGATCATCGCCAGGCGGAAGCCGAAGACCTGGCGGCACATCGCCTGCACGGCGTTGATCTGGACGGGGACGGGGACGGGGACGGTGGCGGCGGCGGGATCGGGGTGTAAGGGTGGCTGCGGGATCTTTGTCGGCATGAGTCCTCCCCCGCCCCCTACTTGCCCGTGATGGAGCCGAAGTCGGTTCCGGAGCCGAGGAGGAGTCCCGCGCCGAGCAGGAGCATCGTGGCCGGGACCATGAACGTGGTGATCATCAGGGTGGCCTTGGGCACCGCGCGGGCCGCCTTGCGGCGGGCGTTCTGCGCGTCGGTACGGCGCATGTCCTTGGCCAGGGCGACCAGCGTGTCCACGATCGGCGCGCCCAGTTCCTCCCCCTGCTGCAACGCCGTCACGAACATCGCGACCTGTTCGGAGTCGTTGCGGCGGCGCAGTTCCGCGAACGCCTGGCGGCGGCTCATGCCGAGGTCCATCTGGCGCAGGGTGATGCGCAGTTCGTCCGCCCACGGCCCCTCGTACTTGAGGGCGACCCGGTCCAGGGCCTGCCGGAAGCCGAGGCCCGCGCTCACCACCACCGCGAGGACGTCCAGGAAGTCCGGCAGGGTCCGCTCGATGACGTCCTTGCGGATGCGGATCGCCGACCAGATCCCGACCTCCGTCCAGAACGCGCCGAACGCGAACAGCACCAGCGCGAGCAGGAGGTTGCCCTTGAAGAGGAACACCAGGCCGCCGACGCCGCCGAGGAAGCCGTAGACCGCCCGGCGGGCCGCGTAGCGGTCGATCGTGAGGCCGCCCGGGTTGCCCGCCAGGTCGATCCTGCGGCGGTAGCGCGCCACCCGCCGGGGGCCCATGAGGCGCAGCACCGCGGGCGCGTACCGCATACCGAGGCGGTCGATCAGGGAGTCGACCGCGCCGGTGCGGGTCGCGCCGACCTCGAGGGCCAGTACCAGGTCTCCGGGGAGTTTGGCGTCGGCCCGGTACATGCGGATGCCGGCGAAGATGCCCCACACGCTGAGGCCCATCGCGGCTGCCAGCAGGAGTGCCATCGTCTCGATCCTCCTCGGTGTCAGACGTCGATGCGGGACAGGCGGCGGATGAGGAGGAAGCCGACCGCGTACAGGGAGAACGCGACGATCACCGCGCCCTGTCCGACCGGGGAGCCCGTCATACGGTCCAGGGCGCCGTCCTTCACGCCGTTCATCAGGAACAACGAGCCGATGCCGAGGGCGGGTACGGCGTACGACGTCATGTTCACCTGCGACAGCTGGGTGCGCACCTCCCGTCGCGTCTCCTTGCGTTCCTCCAGGGTCTCGGTCAGGTTCCGCAGCGCGCTCACCACCTGGCCGCCCGCCCGGGCCGACAGCACGAGCGTCGTCACGAGGACCACCAGCTCGCGCGACGGCAGGCGTTCCGCGAGCTCGCCGAGGGCGTCGTCCATGGAGGCGCCGATCGCCAACTGGTTCGCGACCTTGCCCAGTTCCTCGCCGGCCGGGGCTTCGAGTTCCTCCGCCGCCATGCCGATCGCGGTGCGCAGCGCCAGTCCCGCGTGGGTGGCGTTGGCCAGGATGCGGGCCAGCTCGGGGAGTTGGTTGATGAAGCGTTCGATACGTTTCTGGCGCTGCCAGGCGAGGAACTGAAGCGCCGCCCAGATGCCGAGCAGTCCGGCGATCGGGCCGAAGAAGGGCGCGAGGGTCGCCTGGCCGACCAGCCACAGTCCGGCGACGACGGCGAGCATCGCGGCGAAGAACTCCCCCGGTGTCACGTCCAGTCCGGTGGCGGCGAGCCGCAGTTCGAGTTTGCGGCCGAGGTCCGTACGGCGCAGCCGGCGGTCCAGGTTGCGGAAGCGGCGGCGGCGGCCGCTGCCGGCCGGGAGCTGGCCGGCGGCCGTGAGCCGGTCGACCAGGGCCGCCCGCTGTGCCCTGCCCCTGGCGTAGACGTGGACGCCCACGACGGCCAGGACGCAGGTCAGCAGGGTGACGCCGGTGGTGAGCGTGACGAGGTTGTCGAGTTCCATGAGGGCGGTCCTACCTGGCTTCTCGGATGGCGAGCTGGTCCGCGGAGTGGGCCACGCCGAACGCCTGGGGTATGGGCTGGCTCGCCATGTAGAGGCGGTCGGCGCTGCGGCGCGGGAGCGGGTGGTACCGGAAGGTGCCGTGGATCAGGCCGTCCGCGGCCATCGGCTGGGCTTCGAAGCGGGCGACGGTGACGAGGCGGTACGGCTCGCCGCCGTGGCTGTCGAGCACCGCGACCTCGGTGACGCGGCGGGCGCCGTCGGGGAAGCGGGTGAGCTGGATGATGACGTCGACCGCGCTGTTGATCTGGTCGTGCAGCGCCTCGAAGGGAATCCCGACCTCGGACATGGAGGCGAGGGTCTTGAGGCGCATGAGGGCGTCCTCGGCGCTGTTGGCGTGGACGGTGGCGAGCGAGCCGTCGTGGCCGGTGGACATCGCCTGGAGCATGTCCAGCGACTCGCCGCCGCGGACCTCGCCGACCACGATGCGGTCGGGGCGCATCCGCAGCGAGTTGCGGACCAGGTCGCGGATGGTGACCCGGCCCTTGCCCTCGACGTTCGGCGGCCGCGACTCCAGGCGGATCACGTGCCCCTGCTGGAGCTGGAGTTCGGCGGAGTCCTCGATGGTGATGATGCGCTCGTGTTCGGGGATCAGGCCGGAGAGGGCGTTGAGCAGGGTCGTCTTCCCGGTGCCGGTGGCGCCGGAGACGATGATGTTGAACTTGGCCTGCACCAGGCCCGCCAGCAGGTACAGCATCTGCTCGTCGAGCGAGCCGAAGCCGACGAGTTCGCTGAGCGTGAAGGAGCGCGGGAAGCGGCGGATGGTGAGCGTGGCGCCGGTGAGCGACAGCGGCGGGACGATCACGTTGACGCGTTCGCCGGACGGCAGCCGTGCGTCGACCATCGGGTTCGACTCGTCGACCCGGCGGTTGACGGTGGAGACGATCCGCTCGATCGTCTGCATCAGCTGGTCGTGCGAGGGGAAGCGGAGCGGCAACTGCTCGACCCGGCCGCCGCGTTCGACGAAGATCGCGTCGGGGCCGTTCACCATGATCTCGGTGATCGACGCGTCTTCGAGCAGCGGCTCCAGGATGCCGAGGCCGAGGGCCTCGTCGACGACCCTGCGGATCAGCTGCGAGCGTTCGACGGTGGACAGGACCGGGCCCTCGCGGCTGATGATGTGGCCGAGCACCCGCTCCAGGCGGGCCCTGCGTTCGGCCGCCGCCAGCGCGCTCATCTCCGCGAGGTCGATCTCCTCCAGGAGTTTGGCCCGGTAGGAGGCGACCAGGTGGCCGTCCTCGCCCCGGCTGCCGTTCTCCTCCGGGGAGTTGATGCGTGCGCGCAGGCTCATGGTGCGTTCCTCAGTGGTCGAGCGGCATGGTGGCGGTCTTGTGGGCGTCACCGAAGTCCCAGCCGGGCACGATGGACGGGATGGACAGCGTCGCGGTGACCGTCACCTCGTCACCGCCGTACGACGGGCTGCAACTGGTGGTCAGCCAGCTGCTGACGGCCTCCTGGCAGCCCTGCTCGGCGCTGAGTTGGAGCGAGGCGCTGCGCGCGCCGGCCCGGGCGGCGGTGCCGGCCTGCTGCGCGGTGTAGGCGATCAGGCCGATCTGCACGCCCGCCATGGCGACGAGGACCAGGATCGGGATGAACCCGAGGTATTCGAGGGCGACCTGACCCCGGTCGCGGGCCGCGCGGCGGACTCGGCCCCGGCGGTCGTCCCGGCGCCCGCCGCCTACGTCGACATCGGCACCGGCACCGGCACCGCCGCTGTCCCGGACGCGCCTTCTCCCGTCGTACGGCATCTCAGTCCTTCGCCTCCTCTACGGCGCCCGCGTGGCCCTTGACCTCGAAGGGGAAGCCGATCGAGCCGGGGAAGAGGACGGGGACCTTCAGCGTGACGTCGGCCGTGACGTAGCCGCCGCCGCCCCCGCACGTCACCGTGCCGCTCCAGGCGCCCGGCAGTTTGTCCGTGCCCGCCTGGACGCACGCGGCCTGTCGCGCTCCCGGCTTCGCGGCCGTCCCCGCCCGCACCGCCTCGTCCGCAGCATTCCCCGCGAGCGTGAAGGTGTACCCCAGCAGGACGAACTGCCACATCAGCACCAGGGTCAGCAGGATGAGCGGGGTCATGCCGAGGAACTCGACGGTGACCTGGCCCCGGTCCCGCCCGTGGGGGGCCGTACGCGTCGCTGTCATCGCTACCCTCCTCCGTCCCGGCGGCGCCGCCCGCTCCCCGCGCCGCGTTCGCCCCGGAACCGGCCGCCTTTGCGGTCGCCCTCGGGGGCCTTGACCAGGCCCAGTTCGGCCGCGAGGCCCCACAGCGCCTGGCGCACCGTGCTCCTGCCGTCCAGTTCGTGGATGCGGCCGGCGTCGACGGTGCTCTGGAGTTCCTTGAAGTTGGCCGGGATCGCGACGCCGGCGACGGCCGTGCCGGTGATCTTCCGGATCAGCGCGGGCTGGATCTCCGTGCCGCGTGTGTGGCGGTTGACGACGACGGTCGTCTCCTCGGCCTTGCGGATCTGGAGCCGGTCCCACATCCGGACCGTGCGTTTGGCTCCCCGGACGGCGAGGACGTCGGGGGTGGTGAGCAGCAGGGCCGTGTCGGCCATCTCCACGGCGGCCGCGCCGGCGCCGCCGAGCTGGGCGCCGCAGTCGACGACGACGACCTCGTAGCGGGAGCGCAGGGCGCTGATGATCTGGCGGGCGGCCCGGTCGGTGACCTCCTCGCCGCGCTCGCCCTCACCGGGGGCCAGCAGCAGGGCGAGCCCGGTGTCGTGGCGGAAGACGGCGTCGGCCAGGACGCGCGGGGAGATGTCGGTGATCGCGGCCAGGTCCACGACGGAGCGGCGGAACTGCACGTCGAGGTAGGAGGCGATGTCCCCGGTCTGGAGGTCCATGTCGACCAGCGCGGTGGGGCGGCCCGACGCCTGTGCGGCGAGGGCGAGTTGGATGGCCGTCAGGGTGGCACCGACACCGCCCTTGGCGCCGCTGACCGTGACGACGGTGCCGCCGACGCCGGTGAACACGTCCCCGCCGTGGCCCAGATGGCGGCGTACGCCCGCCGACCACTGGGAGACCGCCTGGACGCGGCTGGCCAGTTCCTCGTAGCCGATCGGGAGGGCGATCAGGCCGCGGGCGCCGTAGTCCATGGCGGCCTGGAAGAGGCCGGCGCTGACGTCGGAGGTGACGAGGATGACGCCCACCGCAGGGAAGCGCAGGGCGACTTCGCGGATGAGCTCCAGGGCCGGGACCGGGCCGATGCGCTCGTGGACGATCACGACCTCGGGCAGTTCGTCGATGGACTCGGCGGCGAGCCGGCCGAGGGTGTCGATGAGCTGGGTGGAGTCGGTCACCGCGGACACCGGTTCGGCGTCCGGGAGCTGGCTGAGCAGAGTCGTGAGGGAGCGGACCGCGTCCGCGTCGCCGACTGCCGGGAGGATCCTCGTGGGCATGGCGGCCTCTCACTTGTCCGTCACGAGTTCGTAGGTGCGGTCCTTGTCCGGCACCGTGGTGTTGCCGCCGGGGGCCACCAGCGCGAGGCGGACCCGCTTGGCGAAGGACTCGGCGTACGTGATGCGCTGGGCGTCGATGGTGGCGAGCGCGAAGGTGATCGGTACGGCCTCGGTGGCCTGCTGGGCGCGGTTGTCGGCGTCGGGCTGGAGCGCGGTCAGTTCACCGACGTCGATGACCCTGGCGTTGGTGACGATGATCTTCGACTGGGCGGGGTCGCCCTCCCGCGCGCCCTCGAAGGTGGCGTACACGTTGACCGTGGAGCCCGGTGTGATCTTGCCGGCGACGCCGGTCGCCGCGTCGATCATGATGGCGACCTCCTGCTGCCCGGGCTGGAGGGCGGGCTGGTCGACGATCATGTCGCTCTGCAGCAGGGAGCCCTCGCGCAGCGTGGTCACGGCGATCTTGCCCCGGATCGCGGCGAGGTCGGTGACGGCGGTCTTCGGCAGCCACCGTTTCGGCATGCTCGTCTTCTCGAACTGCGCCGCGGTCAGTCCGGTGTACGGCTTCACGTCGGACTTCAGCCGGTACGCCGTGACCTCGGGGCCGACCTTGGACTTCACGTCGTCGATGACGGACAGCACGCCGGCGAACGCGCCCAGCGCGCACAGGACCGACAGGAGCAGGAGTATCACGCCGCGGCGCTGACGGGAGTTCATGAACCGTACAACCTCATTGGGGGTTTCGGTCGAGCGGAGTCGGGGGTGCGGGACGGGCCGGGGGTCCGGCTCAGCCGGCGGGCAGCTGGTTCTCGTGCACGGAATACGCGGTGGACGCGGTGGACGCGGTGGACTCGGTGGACGCGGTGGTCCGGGACGACACGGAAGGCGTGGAGGATCCTGAGGCGGAGGACGCGGAGGACGCGGAGGACGGGGGCAGTGCCGGGGGTTCGGGGGCCGTCGCGGAGCAGAAGACGCAGCGGTCACCGATGACGTCGAGGCCGCACCAGTGGCACACGGACTGCCGTACGGACGTGACGAGTTGGTAGAGGACGGGCAGATCGGGCAGGAACGCGCAGAACTCGATCAGCCTGCCGGTCCCCCACCACAGCGCCGACTCGGCCGGCAGCGGGACCTCGCGCAGACCCTGGACGTTCCAGGTCCTGGCCAGGGTCGCGGTGATCCAGTCGGACTGCAACTGCCCCTTCGCGACCAGCATCGACGTGCCGAACTCAGGTCCCGCGAGGGCGGCTTCGGGGCCGATCCTCGTCAACTGCGGCTCGGGGTGGGCGATCACGCCGAACTGGCTGCCGGGCACCCACGACCTCGCGTGTGACGTGAGGTTGACGGCGACCCGGTCGAGCCGGGCGACGGAGCCCAGCAGCGCGCCGGCGTGGAGGTAGTGGGTCAGCAGCCGCCCGGCCGAGGCGAGGACGCCCGGGCTCAGGTCGCAGGAGGCGAGCTGCCTCAACTGGCGTGCCAGGACGGCGAGTCCGAGCGGTGGCAGATCGGGTCGGAACAGGGCGATCCGGTCGCTCTCCAGGAGGGAGCGGACGGTGTGCAGCCGTCGCCCCACCGCCTCGGGGACGGCGCGGGAGCACACGACGATCACGTACCCGTACTGGTCGATCAGCGACTGGACGGCCGTCAGCGACTGTTCGAGCGGCTGCGTGTCGAGGTCCCGCAGGACGGCGGCGGGCAGCGTTCGCTCGTCCTGCGGTGGCAGCGCCATGTCGGCACTGGTCACGGCAATGGCAGTTGGCACGCGCAGCTCCCCGTTCCATGCCCGACGGTCCGCGCCGGTTTTCCTCCGGCACGCACCGATGACTTCACTGCGTGACTACCTCAGCACTGTAACCACGCCCCTGTGACCGGAGAACAGCGTTTGTTTGACTTCCTGCCCCTCTTGGAAATTCGAAAGAGGCGGATTCCACCCCAGATGGGGTGACAAGTGAGGTGAACTGCACCCCTTGACAAGGGAATTGGTCTGGACCAACTATGGCGCCAGCGGTGGCCACCGTCCTCGTTCCCTCCCCCACCTCCGGAGGCCCTTGTGGACCGCGCACCAGGCATACCCAGACGCGCCCGTTTGTGGGCGGGGGCGGTCACCGCCGCCCTCGCCCTCTCCATGGCCGGCACGGGCCAGGCGTCCGCCGCGGACGTCAACAACGCGAAGAACGCCGGCTTCGAGTCCGGCCTGAGCAACTGGACCTGCACCGCGGGCAGCGGCGCGACGGTGTCCTCGCCCGTGCACGGCGGCTCGGCCGCGCTGAAGGCGACTCCGGCCGGGCAGGACAACGCCCAGTGCACCCAGACGGTGGCCGTCAAGCCCAACTCGACGTACACGCTGAGCGCGTGGGTGCAGGGCGGGTACGCCTACCTGGGCGCGACCGGCACCGGTACGACCGACGTGTCGACGTGGACCCCGGACTCCTCCTCCTGGAAGCAGCTCACGACGTCCTTCAGCACGGGCGCCTCGACGACGTCGGTGACGGTCTACACGCACGGCTGGTACGGGCAGGCCGCCTACTACGCCGACGACCTGTCGGTGTACGGCCCCGACGGCGGCGGTGGCGGCGACCCCGCGCCGACGGTCCCCGCGGTCCCGGGCGGCCTGAACGTGTCGGGCACCAGCTCCTCCTCCGTCTCCCTGGCCTGGAACACGGTCTCGGGCGCCACCGGGTACAACGTGTACCGCAACGGCACGAAGGTGACGGCCGTGTCGGGCACCTCGGCGACGGTGACCGGACTCGCCGCGTCCACGTCGTACTCCTTCCAGGTCACCGCCACCAACTCGGCCGGTGAGTCGGCGAAGTCGGCCGCGGTGACGGGGACGACGACCGCGACCGGCACGGGCGGCGGCGGGACGGTTCCCAAGCACGCGGTCACCGGCTACTGGCAGAACTTCAACAACGGGGCGACGGTCCAGAAGATCTCCGCCGTGTCCTCCCAGTACGACATCATCGCGGTGGCCTTCGCGGACGCCACGACGACGCCGGGGGCCGTGACCTTCAACCTGGACTCCGCCGGGCTGGGCGGCTACACCGTCGACCAGTTCAAGGCGGACATCAAGGCGAAGCAGGCGGCGGGCAAGAAGGTCATCGTGTCGGTCGGCGGCCAGAACGGCACGGTGTCCATCAACGACACGACGTCGGCGACGAACTTCGCGAACTCCGTGTACTCCCTGATGCAGACGTACGGCTTCGACGGCGTCGACATCGACCTGGAGAACGGGCTCAACCCGACGTACATGACGCAGGCGCTGCGCTCCCTCGCCGGGAAGGCCGGATCGTCGTTCGTCCTCACGATGGCTCCGCAGACGATCGACATGCAGTCGACGTCCAACGGGTACTTCCAGACCGCGCTGAACGTGAAGGACATCCTCACGGTCGTCAACATGCAGTACTACAACAGCGGTTCGATGCTCGGCTGCGACGGCAAGGTGTACAGCCAGGGCTCGGTGGACTTCCTGACCGCCCTGGCCTGCATCCAGCTGGAGGGCGGCCTCGCCCCGTCCCAGGTGGGCCTCGGCCTGCCGGCCTCCACGAGCGGCGCGGGCAGCGGCTACGTCTCCCCGACCGTCGTGAACAACGCCCTGGACTGCCTGACGAAGGGCACGGGCTGCGGCTCGTTCAAGCCGTCCAAGACGTACCCCGGCCTGCGGGGCGCGATGACCTGGTCCACGAACTGGGACGCGACGGCGGGCAGTGCGTGGTCCAACACGGTGGGCCCACACGTGCACGCACTGCCGTAACGGCGGCCCGGCGACCGCCTCCGCCCACGGTGTGGGTGGGGGCGGTCAGGTCGTCGACGTGACCTTGCTGCTCGCGTACGGCCGCCTTGAAGGTCGACGCGTTCGTGGAACTCTCCTCACCGGTACATGACTCCCCCTGCCCTGGCACCGGACGCCTGGACTCACGGCGTTGTGGGCGCGATGAACTCAAGTACGTTGCCGGTGAGGCGGTTTCCGCACACCGGACACGCCGTTCGATACGAGTGGGCGCGCGAGCGCTTTGTGCCGTCAGGGAACAGGGGGAGAACGACATCGAGAGCGACCACGCGGAGGTCAGTGCCACAGGCCGGATGCGTGACATCGAGAGGCTCCCCGCCGCCGGCGCCGGCGAAGTCCGCTTCGGTCGCCGTACCTGAAGCCACGCGTCTGTCGAGGGCATCCAGGTCGGATCCATCGCTCCAGTGCAGGTAATAGCCATGCGGCGGCCAACCAGGGCGTCCGCGCACCAGGATGCGGCGCATTCGCGGGTGGTCAGCGAGCAGGCGGTCCTCCGGCTCGTCGAATCCGGTGATCGGCTCGGCAGCCTTGACGAGCTCCCCAGCGGGAAAGTAGCGCGTCTCCCATTTACGGAAGGTCATGGTCAGCCCGCCTGTGGTTCGACTTTGCTCATGTCCTCGGCCCGTCGCCATCGTCCGCCTCACGGAATGTCCGAGGCCGGGTAGGCGCGAGTTTTCGCCATACGCAGCGTCTCGGCTCGGAACGTGACGCCTGAGCTCTCCGTCCCGAGAAGCACCCGGAGACCTCCGTCTGCGGTGACTGAGAGGTCGATCGATCGCGCTTCACCGGCACCCCACCCTGTGACCCGAAGCCGCTCGACTCCGGTGAAGACCAGGTGGAACTCGAAGGCATTGAGCCCCTGCTCCTCCCACCCCGGAGCGGGAATCGACGGAAACACCCGCGTATCGAAACCCAGCGTCACCGAATGCGCGCGTTCATCGATGTGCACATAGAAGAGGTCGCAGACCTCCGGCGGCGGTGGATTCCCGTCGTACAGCGGTCCGAGGAATTCCGGTGATGCGAGGAGTCGTGTCCAGTCAGCGGGCATAGAAGGTCTTCTCATGGGTCGCGGGGAGGGCGGAGAAGCGTCGGGCGTCGACCTTGCTCACGAAGAGGTGAGGAACATCGTCCGATCCGTCCGGGTGGGACTCGAAGGCGCTCACGTGGCCGATGCGGACCGATTCGTTGCAGTCGAATTGCACCGCCGCCCCACGGCCTCGGAAAGTCACCCGCATACGTCGCTCTGTGCCCCACGGCGCCACGTCCAGGCTGCCGACAGCGGGCGTCGTCCACTCGGTCAGACTGATGCCCTCCACCGCCAGGAACTGGAGCTGGCACTGCACGGTGTCCACACCCGCCTCGATCCACTCGACCGGCGGGGAAACCGGAAAAGCGGGCAGGTCGACACGTAGGGCAACCGTCGGTCCGCGCCAGTTCAGATTGATCGACCGGATTCTGACCTGACTCCAGTCCAAGGGGTGCTCGTAGAGCGAACGGAGCGCCTCGGGATTGACAAGGTGATCCTCAACGGTCATACCGTTAGCGCTCCAGCGTCGACCTGGTCGTCCACCTGGAAATGGTTCAGCATACTTCCAGGGGCCAGCAGTTCGGCCGAGTAGCCGAGCAGGGTGACTTTCCCGGAGTGCACGGTGTCCAACTGCTCCACAGATTTGCCGTACCACTCGATCTTCTCCAACCTCGACCGAGGCGGGTCCTCCACCCTTTCCTCCCCGGGAAAAACGACCAGGAATTCCATACCCAGCGCAGCCGTCCCCTCGATGCACCGCACCACACATACGCGGGTGTGCGGGTCCCGAACCGGGAAGACCTCCAGGACGCTGAGCACAACACTTCCCGGCACGTTTGAGTGTGCGTGGACGGGGCGTCGAGACGTCACGACGCAGTCCCAGCAACCCAGTCGCTGACTCGCACGAGGGTGGGGCCACTCACGTCTTCACCGCCGGACACGTAGGCAAGCCATCGAAGTTCGTCACAGGCGAAGAAGGACTCTCCCCACGAGTCCACCCAGATACGCGCCTCCCTTTCGCCTGTCTGCGTCAGGTCCCACCAGGCCCAGCCACGGGAGTCGGATTCGGGGTCGGCCTGATAGAGCCAGTCCTGCAGATCCCAGGGTCCGCCACCGATCGCGGCGGCGTAGCGCTCGCTGCCCCGTCTCGTGCACTCGGGGACCGGTGCCGAGGCTCCCGGGCGGCGGCGACGAGGGGTCATCTCCCATTCCCGAGGAGGGTTACTGCTTCTTCCTGGGAAACCTCCAGCAACGCCTCGTGCGTATAGGCATCCACGTCGCCGACGTAGGGAAGTTGATCCGGACGTCGGGAGCAGAAAGTGACGTGCGCGGTGAGTACGTCGTCCTCCAGCCCTCCCGCTGCCAGGGAAACGTATCCGAGCATCGGCCACGGCAGCGTCGGGGGCACAGCCAACAGACCCGTGCAGACGTAGCCGAGGGACCGACGCAGCAGCTCTTCAAGCCGCTCCGGGCCCGACGTCGGGAGGTCGTAATCCATCATGCCCCGGCCGTTCACCGTGGCCTCGTAGTGGATGGCGTCGTCGAACTCCGTGCGGCCACCCCCGGAGTAGCCGGAACGCAGGGCTGCCAGGAGTTGCGCGTCGCCGTCCGTCGTCCAGCCCGCACGGACGATGGAGCGGAACGCGTCGGGCACGTCCTCGTCCCGGGCGCGCGGCTGCACCGCTTCGAGGAACTGGGACATCCTGATGTTGGTCCTCACGGTCGCTCTTCCCCCAGCATGCGCAGCCCCTTGTCTATCCCCGCCAGGAACCCGGCGTTCTTTCCGACTTCCTTCTCGATCGAACGCGGGAGTCCCTCGAATTTTCCAGTGCCGAAATCGTACTGATACTTGGCGGTGGGATTGCTCTGGTCCTGGAAGTGAAGCTGTCCCGCTCGCTGGCCGGGATTGGGATTCTCCACATCGATTCGGTATGGCCCATGGTTCCACATTGTCTTGCTCGTCACCTGCGTACCGTTGACGCCGATCATTCCTCCGGAGGAGGGCGCGGGAGGGGGCTCTTTGATCCCGTACAACTTGCGCATGTCCTGGATCCGCTGATCGACGACGCGCGGGTTGTAGGGGTCGTTGGTGAAGGCCGGCTGTGAGGTGTGCCCCTCCGGCAGGCTGGTGCACTTCAGCCCGAGGGGATCCGCCCAGGTGTGGGGATTGTGGACGTAGGCAACGGGGTTCGGGGCTGGGGAGAGGCCGAGGGGGTCAGGGGTGAGATAGCGGGCGGTCTCGGGGTCGTAATGGCGGAAGTGGTTGTAGTGCAGGCCCGTCTCGGGGTCGAAGTACTGCCCAGGAAATCTAAGGGGTGTGTATGCGCTGCTGCCTGAGGTCCAGGCGGTAGTGCCCCAGAGCGTGCTGCGCGTTCGCCAGACGATGTCGCCGACCTCGTCCACGAGTTCGGTGGGCGTGCCGACGAGGTCGGTGACGATCGCGAAAAAGCGCGAGTCGATCTCGCTCTGGCACGTTTCGTCGGCGGTAATACGCTCGCTCTGGGCAATGGGATGCAGCCCCCGGTGGTCCCACGTGAGCGTGACGGTGTTCGGCGAGTCGCCAGCGGCAGTGGTTTGTTCGCAGAGCGTGTTGCCGTCCCAGGTGAAGCGCACCTCCTCGACGACGGACTCACCGGCCTCTTCCAGGCGTTGTTTCGCGATGCGACGGCCGAGCGGGTCGTAGACATAACGCCAGCGTGTGCCATCCGGAGTGATGACGGAGGTGAGGCGGTCTTCGACGTCCCAGACATAGCGCCACATGTCCGGCTTGCGGGATAGCCGGGTCTTCTGGCGCAGAGTGGTACGCCCAAGGACGTCGTGTTCGTAGCGAACACTTCCGGCACGCGTGATGCGGGTGCCGTTGTAGGTGCGAGTGCCGGCGGCTTCGTGGCCTGGATGCCCTTCGGGCCACGAAGCCTCGATCTGATTGCCCGCCTCGTCGTAGGCGTAGCGTTCGGTCCAGTTGTCGGCGTTAACCGCAATTACACGGCCCGCGAGGTCGAGGTCGAAGCGGCGACTGCCGTTCAGTTGGTCGTCGAGACCCACCAGGCTGCCGTCGGGCCGGTACCCGTAGTCGCGCCGCTGAACGCTGCGCCCCTCGGCGTCAGTGAGCGCCTGGGCCGTCAGACGGCCTCGGAGGTCGAAGCAGTTTGCCAGCGTGAGGGTTGCCCCGATATGGCGAGCCGATTCACGGCCCGCGGCATCATGGTCAAAGCCTATGGTGTGTCGGCCGGCGGTGAGCGTCGTGCACCGACCTGCCGCGTCGTAACTCCAACTGCTGATGGCGCCACCGGGGGTCATCCGCCGGGTGCGGCGTCCGAGAACGTCGTACGCGTTGGTAGTCGTGTGGCCGTTGACGGTCTCCGCCACCACGAGTCCGAGCGGATCGCGCGTGAGGTCCAAAACCACATCCGGGCAGCTTGCCTGGATCAGCTGTCCTGCGGGGTCGTAAGCGTAGGTCGTGACGGCTCCTGCGGCGTCCTTGCGTACAACGTCGCCCAATGCGTCGCGCTGGTAGCTGACGGTCTGCCCCAAGGCGTTGATGTGGGAGGTGAGTCGGCCTGCCGGGTCGTATGTGTAGGTGATGGTTCGCCCGTCGAAATCCGTCTCAGAGACGAGGCGTCCTGCGGGGTCGTAGTCGTAGTTCCAGGCCAGACCCTGTGGGTTGGTGACCGATATCAGGCGTCGCTCGGTGTCGTAGGCGAATGCGTAGCGGGTTCCGTCCGGGCCGGTGCGAGCCGTGGCCAGGTCGAAGTGCGTGTACTCGATGCGGGAGACAGCGTCCATGGCATCGACTTGGGAGGCGAGGTTCCCTTCACCGTCGTAGGTCCACGACTCGGTGGCGCCGTCCGGGGCAACCCGGCGGATCAGATGACCTTCGACCGTCCAGGCCAGGCGTGTTGTGGCGCCCAGGACGTCCGTGATGGCGGTACGACGGCCGAATATGTCGCGCTCGTAGCGCGTCACCCCGCCGAGAGGATCGGTGACCTCGATGGGTAGCCCGGCGAGGTTGCACCGTATGCGGGTGGTGTTGCCCAGGGCATCGGTCAGCTCAGCGAGGTGACCGGTGGCCCCGTACGAGAACCGGGTGGTCGTGCCGATGGGGTCGGTCACAGTAGTGCGGTTACCGCACTCGTCGTACTCCTGGTGCCATGTCGCACCGTCGGGACCGGTCACCGTGGTGGGCAGACCGAACCGGTTGTACTCGGCGCGGGCCTCGCGGCCGTCGGCGCGCACGATGGAGATCACCCGGTCGTACTCGTCGTAGGAGAAGCGGGTGGTGTGTCCAAGGGGGTCGGTGATTGCCGCCAGCCGGTGGCTGGCGTCCCATTCCCGGAGCGTGGTGTGGCCGAGCGCGTCTGTTTCTCGGATGAGGCGCAGCGCCTCGTTGTGCTCGTACCGGGTTGCGTGTCCCAGGGAGTTGGTGACCGTGGTGGTGCGGGTCGCCTCATCGTAGGCGAGAGCGCCTGACAGGAAGCCTCCACTGCCCCGGGTACGAACCACACGGCCATACTCGTCGTACGTGTACGTGTAAACGGTTTCGTTGCGGTCGGTCCAGGAGGTGATCCGTCCTGCCTCGTCGTAGGTGAACCGCATGGGCTGGTCCGAGGAGTTGGTGACCTCGGTGAGATGACCCGCGGCGTTGTAGCCAAAGGAAACGAGCCGCGTGCCCGCTGCATGCGGGTGTTCGGGGTCGAGGAGATGGAGCGCCGCGATCCGCGGCAGGCGAGTGTGGTGCTCGATCGCTATGCGATAGCCACCCGAGTGAACGATCTCGGTCGGAGAGCCGTCCACTGAGTAAGTGATGCTGATCCGCTGCCCGTTGCGGTCTTCGATGAACTGCAGCGGCAGGTCGACCGCGTCCCCCTCGGTGACGGGTTGCGGTGAATGGAAGACGTGGGCGAGTCCGGTATCAGGATCTGTCAGGCGCAGTGCTCCGTCGACTTCGGCGTCCCAGGCCAATGTCACCCGAGTGCCGGTTTTCGGAAATGCGGGCTCTGTGGTGTCGGCTGCGGGGAGGGGGAAGATCAGACGCGCGCCGTCGGGCGCAGCGTAGATGACGCCGCCGTCATCGGCCTGGAGACGCTGGTCGAGCACGGAGGCCCAGGTGGGGCCGAACCAGCCGCCCCAGCGGTATGAGGACAGGTGCGTTCGTCCCAGCACCAAGGGGAGTGCCCCGGGTAGTCGGGCGTCGACCTGTGGCAGCAACATGTCGCCGGTTGCGACATCGATCGGGTCGAGGTCGCACTTCTTGAGCATCGACCGGATGGAGGCAGGTAGTTCATCCACTTCTGAGGGACGCAGCGTAAGGCGGGACAAGCCAGAGCCGTCCAACTTCAATGCCTTGGCGAGCTTGGACAGTTCGCTGGGCTTCAGGGCTTTGAGGCCCTTGCCGAGGGCCTTGCCGAGGATGCCGAGGCCGACGCCCATGACCGCGCCCTCGGCCAGGATGCCGGCGAGTTTCTCCGGGTCCTTGAACGCGCCCGGGTCCTCCAGGAGCGTCGCGAACGCCGAAAACTTCGCGCCCTCCTTGGCCATCTTGGCCACCGACGCGACGCCCCGGATCTCCTTCAGCGCCTTCAGCGCCCGTTCGACGCCCCGGATGACCTCCATCACCCCGCGGACCACCGAGGCGAGCGCCGTGCCCTCCTCCTCGATCCGGGCGATCAGCGCCACCACCTTCAGCGCCCGCTCACCCGCCACCAGCGTGGCCGCCACCGACGACGC